>JBBRBK010000022.1:0-29517 GCA_038205935.1 Campylobacterales bacterium | reverse complement strand
TCTCTTAAATAGTTATATAATACGAGAAATCATTTCATCATAAGTAAATTTTTTTAATTATATTATTATCGTGAAGAGGAGATGTTTATGCAGATAAAAGACAGTTACAGCGTTAAAAGTGCTTTGTTTGTCTCATTAGTTTATTTCTTAGTAGGTGTTCTCTGGATCTATTTTTCTGATAGTGCCGTCGAAATTATCTCTATAGACACTACTCAAATTGCTCTTCTACAAACCTATAAAGGTTTTTTTTACATCTTTATTACCACTGTTCTCCTCTATTTTCTTTTTTTACATTTTTTGCACTTACAGCATAAAAACCATATTAAACGTCTTGAAATTTTAGAAAAACAGACAGAACTAGCAAAATCCCTAGATGTTTCCAATGAAATGTACCGCGCACTTTTTGACAATATGCTTGACTCTGCTACGCATTGCCGAATAATTTACGAGAATGGTAAACCTATTGATTTAGAATATTTAAGTGTCAACAATATTTTTGAGTCCATGACTGGATTCCACGCTGCTTGCGGACATAGAATTAGTGAGTTTATTCCTAATTATGCAGAAGAAAATCCTGAGAGTCTCCTTGTGTTTGATGAAGTTGCATCTAGTGGAAAAGCTCGCAAATGGGAGCACTATCTCAAAGCTATCGACAAATGGTTTAGCTTTTCACTCTTTAGCCCGGCAAAGGGTGAGATCATTGTTATAGCTGCTGATGTTACTGAAACAAAAAAATATGAACAGCATATTCTTGAGGCTAAAGAACATTTTGATTATATGGCACATCACGATCCTCTTACTGGGCTTCCGAATCGTACAAATCTAATGGAAAAACTTCAACTTAAAACATCCGGAATGGAAGATCATCCTTTTGCACTACTTTTTCTAGATTTGGATGCCTTTAAAGAGGTCAATGATTCCTATGGTCATCGATTTGGAGATGAACTTTTAATCCGTATTACACATTTGTTACAGATACTCTTTCCAAAAGATACCTTTATCGCTAGAACCGGAGGAGATGAGTTTGTTATACTTTTATCATGTCAAAAAGATAAAAATGTTATACATACTATGATTTCCTCTCTTACTGATATACTCAATAATCCGCTTCATATTGAGGAAATTGATCTATTTATTACAGCGAGTATTGGTATTGCTATGTACCCAAGTGATGCAAACGGTGCAGAAGAACTCCTCCAAAAAGCTGATGTGGCTATGTATAACGCAAAAAATTCGGGAAGAAATACCTATAGCTTTTATGATGTACAATTTACCCAAAAAGTGCTCTACCGTACAACTCTTGCTACGCAATTAAAAAAAGCGATGCAAAATAACGAACTAGAACTCTACTTTCAGCCTCAAATCGATGTTAAGACAGAAAAACTCCTCGGCTTAGAAGCTCTCTTGCGCTGGCCTACATCAGAAATGATGATCTCACCTGCAGTCTTTATTCCAATTGCCGAAGAGAGCGGATTGATCTTGCAATTAGGTGAATATGTTTTAGTGAGAGGATGCCAGAGTGCCGCCGAGTGGGCAAAAGATGGATTGCTAAATGGAAGAGTGGCTATCAATGTTTCAGCACGTCAGCTTACGCATATCGATTTTCTCATGACCCTTGATCGTATTATCCAAGAAACCGAGTGTAGTCCTTCATTAATTGAACTAGAGATCACTGAGAGTTCTATTATCGGACATCCTGAAAAAATGATTGCCCTTTTGAATATTATCAAGGCAAAAGGGTTCCATATCTCGATTGATGATTTCGGTACAGGGTATTCATCCCTCTCCTATTTGAAAAATCTCCCTATTGACAAACTGAAAATTGATATATCTTTTATCCGAAATATTACCCAAGAACCTAAAAACCAAACCATTGTCAAAACTATTATTGCACTTGCGAAGGGTCTCAACATGAGTGTCTTGGCTGAGGGAGTAGAAACAAGTGAGGAACTCGAATTTTTACGTCAAAACGGTATCGATTCAATACAAGGATATTATTATCACAAACCGATGCCGCTAAAAGAGATAAACCATCTTCTATCCTGCAAAAAGGTGAAAAGAAAATTCGTTGTCCATAAAAAGGATGATAAAAACAGTGAGTTGAGCGATATGACGAATAGTTTTTGGAAACTATAAAGTAAAGGGTAGCTTGATGTATGGATATATTAGGATAAAATTATTGACATGAAAAAGATTATTGTTATTTTATCATTATGCATCTCATTATTTGCGACTCAAAAAGTGGTATTACAGCTCGATTGGTTGAACCAGTTTCAGTTTGCCGGATATTACATGGCAAAAGAGTTGGGCTACTATAGGGATGTCGGTCTTGATGTTGAGATCAAAGAATTCAAAAAAGATACGGATATCTTCAGTGTCATCCCTGAAAAAAAAGCTGACTTCGCTGTTGGACATTCATCAATAATAATCAGTCAAATAAACGGTGCCGATATTGTTGCCTTAGGTGCCATATACCAGCAATCCCCGATGGTCTTACTTACAAGAGATGATACAAATATCAATACTGTCGCTGATCTTAAAAATAAAAAAATCATGCTTTCAAATGATGCTCAGGATATGGCTTCTTTGATGGCGATGCTCTCTTCCTCGGGTTTAACGCTAAAAGATATAAATGTTGTGCCCCATAGTTTTAATCTTGATGATTTGATAGATAAAAAAACTGATGCCATGGCTTCATATATATCAAATGAACCCATACGCATGCAAGACAAAGGTATTGGTTATAAAGTTTTCAATCCTAAAGATTATGGGTTTCGTTTTTATGATGACATTCTTTTTACCTCTTCAACATATATTAAAAACAATCCACAAACGACAAAAGATTTTTATGAAGCTACGATGCGTGGCTGGACCTATGCGTTTGATAATATTACGCAGAGCGCTGAAATCATTTACAAACACTACAATACGCAACACAAAACTCTGATCCAACTGATAAAAGAGGGGGAAAGTCTCAAACGTTTGGCTTGTAGAAAAGCTGTTCCTCTGGGCTATTTGGATAAAGATCAACTAAGTGACATCGTAAAAGTTTATAAAGTTTTTGGTATGACTTCAAAAGATCTTAATTATGACTCATTTGTATATGAATACAACCATCCAAAAGAGTTGGCTTTTAAGCTTCACTATAAAGATATCGTATATATTGTATTTATCTTCATCTTTGTAGTGGTCAGCTTGATATTTATTCTACTTTTTATAAGTCTTAAAAAAAAGTGGATCCATACAAAAAATAATTTAAAACAGACAATTACCGAGCAAAAAGAGGAAATAGAGAAACAAAACAGAGTTATCATGATCCAGTCCAAAATAGCCGCGTTAGGCGAGATGCTGAGTAATATCGCTCATCAGTGGAGACAGCCGTTAAATATCATCTCTTTACAGACGGTAAAATTGGAAACATCTCTTCTTTTTGGGGTTGCTATAGAAAAAGAGGATATTCTCAAAATTAGCAATGACATCAATCTTCAAGCTCAATATCTTTCACAAACTATTGATGATTTTAAAAACTACTTTAGCTCGGATATAGAAGATTCGGCACCATTTAGCATACAAGATGCGATATGTCGAGTGAATGAACTCACTAAAGACAGCTTTAGAAGTAATAATATTTCAATGGTTCTCACAGCACAAGATTGTAGAATCTCAAGTAACGAAAACCTTTTGATCCAAGCCTTGCTAAACATTTACAATAATGCAAAAGATGTGATGGCTGAGGGCAAAAGGGAAAATCGATACTTTTTTATAGATATTCAATACGATGCAAAAGAGGTTGTGATTACATTAAAAGATTCTGGTGGCGGTATCAAACAAGATATTTTAGAAAAGATTTTTGAGCCCTATTTTACAACAAAACACAGGTCAAAAGGAACAGGACTTGGACTCTATATCACTTATACCATCATCACTCAACATCTTCATGGGACAATATCTGCGTGTACTACGGAGTATAAGTATATGGATCATAGACTCATCGGTGCAGAGTTTGTGATCACTCTTCCTATTGCTTAACTTAACTCATCATGATCTTATAAGGTCTTTTGATCTCGCTTATCACTTCACCAACACTCATGTTACGACTTTTTCTTAGGAATTCTCTGCTATCTAAAAAGACTAAAACAGTTGGAATGGCAAAGACGCCAAACGCTGCGGCTATGTCGGCGTCCGTTGAAACATCAATGCTTATGACTTCAAAGGTTTCAAAATTCTCGTTTAGTGCTTCAAGAAGTTTTGGTTTGAGTGCGTGACAAACGTTACATGTAGGCGCACTAAAGTAGAGCATTACCGCTAGATTTTCCTTGATGGTTTGATGGATTGATTCTAGATTTTGCATTTATGCTCCTATGTCGTAGACTATTTCTGTTTTGTTTTTGATGGTTTTTATCTCTCTTACATGCAAAGTGCCCTCTGGGTATAAGCCTTCGATTTCGAGTTTATTGAACTCTTCTATCGAAGTTACATTGTGTTTTGCAATCTCACGAAGCACGATCCCTCGATACGCTTTTGCCCAGTGACTTACTGTTTTCCCATCTTTTAAAAATTTCAAAGTTGTGTAGGGCTTGTCTGTTTTATAAAATTTATCATAATAACCCGCGCGCAAATCTAAAATCTCTTTATCTGCCAAATAAAGATCCAGCTGATAAGAAAATCTATCTTTATAATATTTATCAGGTGCAATAGAGCCGATATTTGTCCCTTGGTGCACTTTATAGTTGGCGATAGTATCTAAACCTAAGATCGGCCCATAAAGATTTGAAAAAATAATAACATTTTTTTTAAGATATTCTTGCGCAGAGGTATCAAGAGAATTGAAGTCGAGATATTCGTAAGCAACTCCGCTATATCTTTGGATGGCACACATTAATGGAGTATTTAATACTCCTTCTAAGTATGGCTCAAAATCTTTACTGTTTTTTATCCCAAAAAGTTTTTCTAGTTCTTTTTCATCGTTTTTTAGAACTATTTCATTATAAACGTTAAGAATATCATCTCTTGCTTTGTCTGATCCAAAAAGCTCTTTTTTAGATTCGTTTCCACCTTGATGTTTGCCTTCTGCTGGAGAAAATAGGATTGTGAGCAATATTGTACCTTTTATTGTAGTATCAAATTTATGAAATTATATCGATATTATTGCTATAATCGAAGGACGAAGATGAGGTATTAAGATGAATGAGATAACTATTTTAGGTGCATATGGAACCAAGGGTGCGGATGTGGGGACGAGTGCATTTTACATAGATGAGAAGAATGTCATTGATGCTGGTAACTTGCTTGTTCCACTTAAAGAGAAATCAGCAGAGTTAGAATCGATCTGGCTTTCACATTCCCATCTTGACCATATTATAGATATTGCATACATTATGGACAGCTACTTCGCATGTAGAAAGAAACCGCTAAAGATTTATGGATTGCCACAAACAATAAAAGCTGTCAAAGAGGATTTTTTAAATAATAGAATATGGCCGGATTTTGGATCAATAAAGCTTTTAAATTCAGATGAGATGAGTGTTGTTTATGAAGAGATAGAGTGTGAGAAAAGTTATCAAATTTCGCAAGAGATAAGTTTGCAACCTTATCAAACAGATCATACCGTTGCAAGTTGCGGATATATAGTGACAAAAAATGACTCATCAGTGATAATATCACTTGATACCTATAGTTTGGACAGTACAATTGAAAAAATCGATACAAGAGATGACATTAAAACTCTTGTCGTAGAGTGTTCTTTTCCATCAAGGATGGGACAGTTGGCGTATGATTCAAAACATTTGACGCCGAAACTATTGTTTGAGAAGTTAAAAGCAATGAAAAAGAAAGAAATCAATATATACATTAACCATATAAAGCCATTATTTTTGGACGAGATGACACAAGAAATATCCCTCTTGAAGGGCGATTATAGGGTAAAAATATTAAAAGATGGAGAAAAAATTATTTTTTAGATAAAAAAGCTTGACATTGGAAATGAATTTGTCTATAATTCTGGCTCAAATTCAAAGCCGGCATAGCTCAGTTGGCTAGAGCAGCTGATTTGTAATCAGCAGGCCCGGGGTTCAAGTCCTCGTGCCGGCACCATTGAATATTGAATGTTAAATTGGTGAGATAGTCAAGTGGCCAACGACGGCGGACTGTAAATCCGCTCCCTTCGGGTTCAGAGGTTCGACTCCTCTTCTCACCACCACAAAAGTCAGGATGCGGGCGTAGCTCAGTTGGCTAGAGCGTCAGCCTTCCAAGCTGAGGGTCGAGGGTTCGAGTCCCTTCACCCGCTCCACTTATTTACATTAGAAAATACCCACAAAATTTTAAATATAAATATTCAAAAAATATAAAAGATGTAAATCTATTATTGAAAAAGCTTGCTGGTGTGGCTCAGGGGTAGAGCACTTCCTTGGTAAGGAAGAGGTCACGGGTTCAAATCCCGTCATCAGCTCCAGTTGAGAGAAAATTTATATTTTATTTTTATATAAGCAATAATTGAATAATTTTTGGATACAATTCCATTTCTATTCACAAAAATAAAGTCGGAGGACACAATGGCAAAAGAAAAGTTTGAGCGTAATAAACCTCACTGTAACATTGGTACAATCGGTCACGTCGACCATGGTAAAACTACTTTAACTGCAGCAATTACAGCAGTTCTGGCGGTAACAAATGGCGCGAAAATGATGGATTACGATGCAATCGATAACGCTCCAGAAGAAAGAGAGCGTGGTATTACTATCTCTACTTCACACGTTGAGTATGAAACAGATAATCGTCACTATGCACACGTTGACTGTCCAGGTCACGCTGACTACGTTAAAAACATGATTACTGGTGCTGCTCAAATGGATGGCGCTATATTAGTTGTTTCTGCAGCAGATGGCCCAATGCCACAAACGCGTGAGCACATTCTTCTTTCTAAACAAGTTGGTGTACCATACATCGTTGTTTTCATGAACAAAGAAGATATGGTTGATGATGAAGAACTACTAGAACTAGTAGAGATGGAAATCCGTGAACTTTTGGATCAATACGAGTTCCCAGGTGATGATACTCCAATCATTGCAGGTTCAGCTCTTAAAGCTCTTGATGAAGCAAAAACTGGTACACTTGGCGCATGGTCTGCAAAAATCCAAAAGTTAATGGCTGAAGTTGATAGATATATTCCTCAACCAATCCGTGAAACTGATAAAGATTTCTTGATGCCAGTTGAAGATGTATTTTCAATTTCTGGTCGTGGAACAGTTGTAACTGGCCGTATTGAACGTGGTACAGTGAAAATTGGTGAAACAATTGAAATCGTTGGTATTAGAGATACTCAGACTACTACTGTAACTGGTATTGAAATGTTCCGTAAAGAGATGACTGAAGGTGTCGCTGGCGATAACTGTGGTCTTTTATTACGTGGTATTGCTAAAGAAGCAGTTGAGCGTGGTCAAGTTCTTTGTAAACCAAAATCAATTACTCCACATACAATATTTGAAGCTGAGATCTATGTACTAAGTAAAGAAGAGGGTGGTCGTCATACTCCATTCTTCTCTAACTACCGTCCACAGTTCTATGTTCGTACAACAGACGTTACAGGTGCAATCACTTTACCAGAAGGTACTGAGATGGTTATGCCAGGTGATAACGTTAAAATTACTGCTACACTGATACACCCAATCGCGATGGAAGAGGGAACTCGTTTCGCTATTCGTGAAGGTGGACGTACAGTTGGTGCAGGTGTTGTTTCTAAAATCGTCAAGTAATTGATGTCGCTTCTACGAAAGTGGAAGTGAACTTTTAAATTAGGTAAACACAATGAGAGAAAATATCCACTTAGGTTGTGAGAAGTGTACACGTCGTAACTATCATACAACTAAAAATAAGAAAACTCATACTGAAAAATTTTCAGTACGTAAATTTTGTAAATTTTGTCGTGAACATACTGTTCATAAAGAGATGAAATTATAATTTAACCTATAAGTAGAGATCTTCTACTTATAAGTTTATACAGGCGAATAGCTCCAATGGTAGAGCGCCGGATTCCAAATCCGATGGTTGCGGGTTCGAGTCCCCCTTCGCCTGCCATTTTCAATAAATACATCTTTCGAGATTTATTTATTGAAAATGCAATATGTAGATATATTTAGGATGATTAATGAAAAATTTAAATAGTTATGTCAGAGATGCAAAATTAGAACTTAGCAAAGTTATTTTTCCAAATAAAGTGCAAGTAAAACAAGCTTATATCTCTGTTGTTATTGTTGTAACATTTATATCACTATTTTTAGCGTTAGTTGATTTTATTATGTCTTCAACTGTTTCAGCTTTACTAAGTTAAGGATATATAATGGCACATCAATGGTATTCAATTCAGACATACTCTGGAAGTGAACGTAGTGTTAAAGCTGCAATAGAAAATATTATCATCGAGAGAGGATTGCAAGAAGGTATTAAAGATCTTCTTGTCCCTACAGAAGATGTTATTGAAGTAAAAGATGGTAAAAAGAAGATTACTGAAAGATCTTTGTATTCTGGATATGTATTTGTTTACATTGATTTAAATAATGAGCTTCAGCATTTGATCCAGTCTTTACCACGTGTATCTGGTTTTGTTGGTGAAGCAAACCATCCTACACCACTAAGTGAAAGCGATATTCAAGTTATTTTGGATCGTGCAAATAACCGTGCGGCACCTAAACCAAAAGTATTTTTTGATTCTGGTGAGATGGTACGTATCGTTGATGGCCCGTTTGCGAACTTTACAGGTACTGTAGATGAGTACGATCTTGAGCATGGAACATTGAAATTGAATGTTTCTATCTTTGGACGTGCGACACCTGTAGATATATCGTATACTCAAGTAGAAAAAATAATTTAAACTCAACAAAAAGGAAGCAAAATGGCAAAAAAAGTCACTGGTTACATCAAACTGCAAATTAATGCTGGTGCAGCTAATCCAGCACCTCCAGTAGGTCCTGCATTAGGTCAGCGTGGTGTTAATATTATGGAATTCTGTAAAGCATTCAACGAAAAAACAAAAGATAAAATGGGATTCAAAGTTCCAGTAGTTATCACAGTATATAGCGATAAAAGTTTTTCTTTTATTACTAAACAACCACCGGCATCACAATTAATTATGAGAGCGGCTGGACTTAAAAAAGGTACAGACAACGCACTAAAAAATAAAATTGGTAAAATAACTAAAGACCAACTTATGGAAATAGTGAAAATGAAAATGGAAGATATGAATACTACTAACATTGAAATGGCTGCAAACACAATCGCTGGTTCAGCTCGTTCTATGGGTGTAGAGATAGTAGACTAATTTTTAGTTAAGTGTATCTAAATCAACGACCGCATTGATGGTTAAACGATACACGTTTAGAGGAGTTCTTCTCTTCTAAAAATATATATTGCGGCAGAAATCATAGGAGATATTCAATGGCGGGTAAACGTTATAAACAATTAAAAGAAAAATTAGATGTTGCACAAAGCTTTTCAGTGGCTGATGCATCTGTAACAATCAAAGATTTAAAATCAGCAAAATTTGATGAAACTGTTGAGATAGCATTAAATTTAAATGTTGATCCAAGACATGCAGACCAAATGGTTAGAGGTGCAGTTGTACTTCCTCATGGAACTGGTAAAACTGTTCGTGTAGCAGTATTTGCAAAAGGTATTAAAGCTGATGAAGCTAAAGCTGCCGGTGCTGATATTGTTGGTACTGATGATTTAGTTGAACAGATCCAAGAGGGAATTTTCAATTTTGATGTAGTTGTTGCTGCACCAGACTGTATGGGTCTTGTTGGTAAAATCGGTCGTATTCTAGGGCCAAAAGGTATGATGCCTAACCCTAAAACTGGTACTGTAACAGCAGATGTTGCACAAGCAGTTAAGAATGTAAAAGGCGGTCAGGTTGCTTTCCGTGTTGATAAAAAAGGTAATATCCATGCAGGTATTGGTAAAGTAAGTTTTGATTCACAAAAACTTGCAGAAAATATCTCTGCTTTTGTTGGTGCTATTAATAAGCATAAACCATCAACTGCAAAAGGACGTTATATCAAAAATGCAGTACTTAGTCTTACTATGAGTCCTGCAATTAAACTTGAGCTTCTAGAGTTAGCAGAAATTAGATAAGTTTTAGCCAAGGAGACTTGGCTAACCTTACATGTAAGATTTTTATTTTCTAATACGAGTATTACAAAATAAAGATTTTCATTATGAAAATCTGAATTACTTGGACTAAAGATAGTTTGGGGCATCTACGTTTGTAGTAGCTTAATTGGCCTTTCCCTCCCATCTTGAAGTTATGTCTGGAAAGGAGATTTTATGTTAAAAGCTAAAAAAGCTGAAGTAATTCAACAGTTAGCATCTTCATTAGATAACGCTACTGCAGTTGTTGTCTGTGACTATAAAGGTCTAACTGTTTCTAATTTAGAAGAGTTACGTAGATCAGCAAAAGTAAAAGGCACAAGTGTTCAGGTTGTTAAAAATACTTTAGCAATGATCGCTCTTGAAAAAGCTGGAATGACAGGTTTAGACATGAGAGATACTAATATTTTAGTATGGTCTGATGATGTTATTGCTGCTTCTAAAGTTGCATCTGATTTTGCAAAGTCAAATGATAAATTTGTTGTTAAAGCAGGTTACTTAGATAAAGAACAAGCTGATGCTGCAAAAATCAATGCATTCGCTAAACTTCCAGGTCGTGAAGAACTTCTTGGTATGCTTGCTTCTGTTTGGATGGGTCCAATCAGAAACTTCACAATCGGTTTAGACGCGTTAAGAAGACAAAAAGAAGAAGCGTAATTCGCTTCTTTTGATTGATAAATAAAAAATAAAATAAAAAAATGGAGAACACTATGGCTGTTACTAAAGAAGACGTATTAGAATTCATATCTGGATTATCTGTACTTGAGTTGTCTGAACTTGTAAAAGAGTTCGAAGAAAAATTTGGCGTATCTGCTCAACCTGTTGCTGTTGCTGGTGGCGCTGTAGCTGCTGAAGCAGTTGAAGAAAAAACTGAATTTGACGTTATCATCCTTGATGCTGGCGATAAAAAAATCAACGTAATTAAAGTTGTACGTGCTCTTACAGGTCTAGGCCTTAAAGAAGCAAAAGATGCAAGTGAAAACGTTCCTTCAACAATCAAAGAAGGCGTTGATAAAGCAACTGCAGAAGATGCAAAAAAACAACTTGAAGAAGCTGGTGCTAAAGTAGAAGTTAAATAATTATTTAATTTCTTTGAAGGCTCTGCGCCTTCAAAAAAGAAATAGGCACTTTTGTGGTATGATTTACGTCATACTATAAAAGTGCCTTTCTGTCGTTTATATCCATATTAACTTTAATTATGGTTCTGTTCAAGGACGCTTGAACACGATATTAATGATCTATTTTATAGATTATGCACTAACTTACTTAGAGGTAGCCCATGTTAAACACTTTATATTCTGGCAATCGTTTACGTGTAGACTTTGCAAAAACTCCTCAGCAAATCGAAGTTCCAAATCTACTCCAATTACAACAAAATTCATATGATAACTTCCTTATGCTCGATGGTGCTGACCGTTCAAAAAGCGGTATAGAAAATGTATTTCAATCAGTTTTTCCAATTCATGATTCTCAAAATAGATTAACAGTCGAATATATCGGCTCAGAAGTTGGTAAACCTAAATATACAGTTCGTGAATGTATGGAACGCGGACTAACGTATGCAGTTTCTCTTAGAATGAAAACTCGTCTTGTTATCTGGGAACGTAATGAAAACACAAAAGAAAAATTAGGTGTAAAAGATATTAAAGAACAAAGTATATTTGTTCGTGATATTCCTTTAATGACTGAACGTACTTCATTTATTATTAATGGTGTTGAGCGTGTTGTTGTAAATCAGCTTCATAGATCGCCTGGTGTTATCTTCAAACAAGAAGAATCAACGACTTCAGGTAATAAACTTATCTATACTGGTCAAATTATTCCTGATCGTGGTTCATGGCTTTATTTTGAGTATGATCCAAAAGATATTTTATACATGAGAATCAATAAGCGTCGTAAAGTTCCTGTAACTATTATGTTCCGTGCTTTAGGATATTCTAAACAAGATATATTAAAACTTTTTTATCCATTGCAAACTATCGCTGTTAAAGATAATAGTTTCATGATTGATTTTAAACCAGACGATTTCAAAGGAAGACTTGATTTTGATCTCGTTGATGATAACGGCAACCTTTTAATTACAGCTGGAAAAAGATTATCTGTTAAAAAAGCTCAAAAATTTATAGAAGATGGCGTAACTAAAGTTATGTATCCTCTTGAAACATTGGTAGATCGTCACTTAGCAGAGGCAATTATTAATCCAGAAACTGGTGAAGTTTTATTTGATACAATGACTTCAATTGATGAGACAAAACTTAAAAAGATGGCTGAAGCTGGTGTTACATCTTTTGTAATTGCAAATGATTTAGCAGAGGGTGTTGATGGATCGATTATTAATGCATTTATTGCTGATGCAGATTCACTCAAACTTTTAAAACAGACAGAAGATATAGAAGATGAAAATGATCTTTCAGCTATCCGTATTTATAAAGTTATGCGTCCTGGCGAGCCTGTCACTAAAGATGCAGCAAAAGCTTTTGTAAATCAACTATTCTTTGATCCTGAACGTTATGACTTAACGCGTGTCGGTCGTATGAAAATGAATCATAAATTAGGAATGGATATTCCTGAATATGTGACTGTATTAACAAATGAAGATATTATCAATACTGTTAAATATGTCATTAAAGTTAAAAATGGTCAAGGTCATATTGATGATAGAGATCACTTAGGTAATCGTCGTATTCGTTCTATTGGTGAACTTTTAGGAAATGAATTACACAACGGTCTTATCAAGATGCAAAAAGCTATTAGAGATAAACTTTCAACTATGAGTGGACCAATGAGTGAGCTTATGCCTCATGACCTGATCAATTCAAAAATGATTACATCAACTATTATGGAATTTTTCTCTGGTGGACAATTGTCTCAGTTTATGGATCAAACGAATCCTTTATCTGAATTAACACATAAACGTCGTTTATCTGCACTTGGAGAGGGAGGTCTTGTTAAAGAGAGAGCTGGCTTTGAAGTACGTGACGTTCACCCGACTCACTATGGCCGTATTTGCCCTATTGAGACTCCAGAGGGACAAAATATTGGTCTTATCAATACTCTTGCAACTTACTCAAAAGTAAATGAGCATGGATTTATTGAAGCACCATATAAAGTTCTTAAAGATGGTGTTGTGACAAATGAAGTTATCTATCTGACTGCTACGCAAGAAGAGGGTAAGATGATTGCTGCTGCTTCGAATAAACTTGATTCAAATGGTCAGTTTATTGAAGATCTAATTGCAGTTCGTCAAGATGGTGAGATTATTTATCGTTCTCCTAAAGAGTGTGGATATGCCGATCTTTCTGCTCATATGGTTGTTGGTGTTGCTGCATCGTTAATTCCATTCTTGGAACACGATGATGCTAACCGTGCGCTTATGGGTTCAAACATGCAACGTCAGGCTGTACCACTTATTCGTCCACAAGCTCCTATGGTTGGGACGGGTGTTGAAAAACTTGTTTCTCGTGATAGCTGGGAGTGTATCTATGCGAAGCGTTCAGGTATCGTTGAAAAAGCTGATGCTAAACATATCTATATCAAAGGCGAAGATGATGATGGAATTTTTATAGATTATTATCCTTTGCAAAAAAATCTTCGTACGAATCAAAATACATCATTTTCACAAAAACCAGTTGTTAAAATTGGTCAGTTTGTAGAAAAAGATCATATCATCGCAGATGGTCCAAATATGGATCAAGGTGAACTTGCACTTGGTGTGAACGCTATGGTTGCCTTTATGCCTTGGAATGGATATAACTTTGAGGATGCTATCGTTATCTCAGAACGTATGATTCGTGAAGATGCTTTTACGTCAGTACATATTTATGAAAAAGAGTGTGAAGCTCGTGAGTTAAAACATGGTGTTGAAGAGATCACTCGTGATATTCCAAATGTTCGTGAAGAAGATTTGGCTCACTTAGATGAAAGTGGTATCGCTAAAATTGGTACAACTGTTAAAGGCGGAATGATCCTCGTAGGAAAAGTTAGTCCTAAAGGTGAAGTAAAACCAACTCCAGAAGAAAGATTACTTCGCGCAATTTTTGGTGAAAAATCTGGCCATGTTGTAAATAAATCATTGTATTGTCCTCCATCTATGGAAGGTGTTATCGTTGATATTAAAATTTTTACGAAAAAAGGTTACGACAAGGATCCTCGTTCATTAGAACTTGAAAAAGAGGAACGTGATTATTTAGAACGCGAACATTACGATCGTCTTTTGATGATTGATAAAGAAGAGATCTTTAGAATCACAGCTCTTTTAACAAAAGAACCACTTGGAAAAGATATAAATGTAAATGGTACGGATTATAAAAGAGGCGACATCATCAATGGTGAAGATCTTAAAGATGTAAACCGTTTTGCCATGAATAATATTGTTAAATCATTTACTGATGAGATTCAAAATCAATACAATGTTATGAAAAATTATTTTCAAAAACAAAAAAGAATTTTCCGTGATGAACACGAAGAAAAACTTGGAATTCTTGAAAATGATGACATCCTTCCAAATGGTGTTGTAAAATATGTAAAAATTTATATAGCTACAAAACGCCAACTAAAAGTCGGTGATAAAATGGCCGGACGTCACGGAAATAAAGGTATTGTTTCAAATATCGTTCCTGAAGTTGATATGCCTTACATGGAAGATGGACGTAGTGTTGACGTTTGTTTAAATCCTCTAGGGGTTCCATCTCGTATGAACATCGGTCAGGTACTTGAGATGCACCTTGGTATGGCCGGTCGTGAACTAGGTCACCAAATTCAAGCTGAGTTTGATTCTAAACAAGCTGATTTCTTAGAAAATATCCGCGCAAAAATGATAGAGATATCTGATGTAGCAGGACTTATGAACGGTGCTGAAGTTTTAGGAAATATGAGTAATGATGAACTCCTTAAATATGCTCGTGACTGGGCAAAAGGTGTTAAATTTGCAACACCTATTTTCGAGGGTGTAAATGAAACTGAGTTTGCTAAACTTTTTGCAATGGCAAAAATGAGTACTGATGGAAAAACTGTTCTACATGATGGTAGAACTGGTGAAAAAATGCGAGAGCGTGTTAATGTTGGTTACATGTATATCTTGAAACTACATCACTTGGTTGATGAGAAAATTCATGCTCGTTCAACTGGACCATACTCTTTAGTAACACAACAACCAGTCGGCGGTAAAGCACTCTTTGGAGGGCAGCGATTTGGAGAGATGGAAGTCTGGGCTCTTGAAGCTTATGGTGCATCTGCAGTTCTAAAAGAGATGTTAACTATCAAATCAGATGATGTTGACGGTCGTGTACGTGCTTACAAAGCATTGACAAAAGGTGAATTGATTCCAGAATCTGGGATACCAGAAACACTGTTCGTATTGACAAAAGAGCTACAAGCATTGGCTCTTGATGTAGAGATTTTTGACGAGGTTGAAGACGATGAGTAAACATTTAGTAGCAATAGAAATATCAGAAGAGAATCGCCCAAAAGATATAAAACAATTACAGTTTCGCCTTGCATCTCCAGAGAAAATACTTTCTTGGAGTCATGGTGAGGTTAAAAAACCTGAAACTATTAATTATCGTACTTTAAAACCAGAACGTGATGGCTTATTTTGTGCCAAAGTATTTGGTCCTGTACGTGATTATGAGTGTTTATGTGGAAAATATAAAAAAATGCGCTATAAAGGCGTTGTATGTGAAAAATGTGGTGTTGAAGTAGCAAGTTCAAAAGTTCGTCGTGTTCGCATGGGACATATTGATCTTGTAACTCCAGTTGCACATATTTGGTATGTAAGTTCATTGCCATCTCGTATTGGTACACTTCTTGGTGTAAAAATGAAAGACTTAGAACGCGTACTTTATTATGAAGCATACATCGTTGAGTCAGGCGGTGATGCGTATTATGATGCTGAAGCTAAAACACCTGTTGCAAAATATGATGTTTTAAATGAAGAGCAGTATCGTACTCTTGTTCAGAGATTTGGAGAACTTGGCTTTAAAGCAAGAATGGGTGGCGAAGTAATTCGTGACATTCTTGATGATATTGATCTTGTTGAACTTTTTTCAAAACTCAAAGAAGATATTGAGAAAACAAATTCTGAAGCAAAACGTAAAACTATTGCAAAACGTTTAAAAGTAATCGAATCATTTTTAAATAGTGGAAATAATCCTGCATGGATGATGCTAACTGTTTTACCAGTTCTTCCACCAGATTTACGTCCACTTGTGAGTCTTGATGGCGGTAAATTTGCTGTTTCTGATGTAAATGATCTTTATCGTCGTGTTATCAACCGTAACCAACGTTTAAAACGTCTTGTTGAACTTGAAGCCCCTGAAATCATTGTAAGAAATGAAAAACGTATGCTTCAAGAAGCGGTAGATGCACTTTTTGATAATGGCCGTCGTGCGAATGCTGTTAAAGGCGCAAATAAACGTCCACTAAAATCTTTAAGCGAAATCATTAAAGGGAAGCAGGGACGTTTCCGTCAAAACCTTCTTGGTAAGCGTGTTGACTTCTCTGGACGTTCTGTAATTGTTGTTGGACCAACTTTACGTATGGATGAGTGTGGTTTGCCTAAAAAAATGGCTCTTGAACTATTCAAGCCACATCTTATTGCTAAACTTGAAGATAAAGGTTATGCAACTACGATCAAAGCTGCAATCAAAATGATTGAGGCGAAAACCAATGAAGTTTGGGAATGTTTAGCGGAAATAGTTGATGGATATCCGATCCTTCTTAACCGTGCACCGACACTTCACAAACTTTCAATTCAGGCGTTTCACCCTAAATTGATTGATGGTAAAGCTATTCAGTTACATCCACTCGTTTGTGCGGCCTTCAATGCCGATTTCGATGGGGATCAAATGGCTGTGCATATTCCACTAAGTACTGCTGCGATTGCCGAAGCAAAAGTCTTGATGCTTGCATCTATGAACATCTTGCTTCCAGCATCTGGAAAAGCGATTGCTACTCCATCTCAGGATATGGTTCTTGGTATCTATTATACAACTTTGGAAAAAAGTGGTGTAAAAGGTTCAAACAAACTATTTGCAAATGTTGATGAAGTTATGATCGCTATCCAACACGGTGCTTTAGATCTTCATGCGAAGATTCGTTCTAGTGTAAATGGAAGATTGATTCATACGACTGCAGGGCGTTTGATACTCAAAGATATCATTCCTGACTTTGTTCCAGTTGAACTTTGGAATCGTGTTATGAAGAAAAAAGCGATTAATGAACTTGTTGATTATGTTCAAAAACATGGTGGTATCGGTATTACAGCATCATTTTTGGATGCACTAAAAGATCTTGGATTTAAGCAAGCAACGGAAGCTGGTATCTCTATTTCAATAGATGACATTATCATCCCTGAAACAAAAGCGGCTAAAATTGATGATTCTAAAAATAAAGTTCGTGAGATACAAAAACAGTTCGAAGCAGGTCTTTTGACTGAGCAGGAACGTTACAATAAAATCATTGATGTTTGGACAGATACAAACAACATCCTAGCAGGTCAGATGATGACTCTAGTTCAAACTGATAAAAAAGGTTTTAACTCTATTCATATGATGGCAGATTCTGGTGCTCGTGGTTCTGCTGCACAGATTCGTCAGTTAGCTGGTATGCGTGGTCTTATGGCTAAACCAAGTGGCGATATTATTGAAACTCCGATTATCTCTAACTTTAAAGAGGGTCTAAACGTTCTTGAGTACTTTATTTCTACTCACGGTGCGCGTAAAGGTCTTGCGGATACTGCACTTAAAACAGCGAATGCGGGTTATTTGACTCGTAAGCTTGTTGACGTTGCACAAAACGTAAAAGTTATTGAACATGATTGTCATACGCACGAAGGTATCGAGATTTCAGATATTTCTGATCACAACTCTTTAATCGAGTCTTTAGAAGACCGTTTATTCGGACGTGTTCTTGCAGATGATGCAATCGATCCAATAACAAATGAGATCCTTTTCACTGAAGGAACTATGATTGATGAAATAAAAGCTAAAACAATTGTTGAAGCTGGAATCAAATCAGCATATATCCGTACTCCGACTACATGTAAGTCTGAAGGTGGTGGAATCTGTGCTCTTTGTTATGGTCTTAACCTTGGTACTGGTGAAATGGTACGTCGTGGTGAAGCTGTTGGTATTATTGCTGCTCAGTCAATTGGTGAACCAGGTACTCAGCTTACTCTTCGTACTTTCCACGTTGGGGGTACAGCGTCAAGTACTCGTCAAGAACGTCAAGTTGTGGCTTCTAAAGAAGGTTTTATCCGTTACTATAACTTTAAAACATACACTTCTAAAGAGGGTAAACAAATCGTTGCTAACCGTCGTAATGCGGGTATATTATTGGTTGAACCAAAAATTAAAGCACCGTTTGATGGTCGGGTAGAAATTCAGTCAATCCACGATGAGATGATCATCAGTGTTGTTGGTGAAAAAGAGACTATCCGTTATACGCTTAGAAAAAATGAAGTAGCTCGTCCAAATGAACTAGCAGGTGTCGGCGGACATATTGAAAGTAAACTTTATTTACCATACAAACATGGTGAAATGGTTAAAAGTGCTGAATCAATTGTTGAAAAAATCAATGATGGATGGAATGTACCAAATCATATTCCATACGCTTCAGAGATCATGGTTAAAGATGGCGATCCAATAACTCAAAAAATAAGAGCTAAAGAAGCAGGTACTATTAAGTACTTCCTGCTTAAAGGCGATTACTTAGAGAGATATGAGGGTGTTAAAGCTGGACATGAGGTAAAAGAAAAAGGGTTATTTGCAAGTATTGTTGATGAACTAGATCATGAAGCAATTCGTCACTATATCGCTCGTGGCTCAATCGTTGAACAAAATGATGATGTCCTTGTGGAAGCAGATACTTTAATTGCGAAGCCTTCAAAAGAGGAATCAATCGTTATTGCTGAATGGGATCCATATTCAAATCCTATTATCTCAGAAGCAAACGGTAAAGTTAGTTTTGAAGACGTAATTGATGGGGTTACTGCATCGTCTCAGTATGATGAATTAACTGGTAAAACTCGTTTGATGATTAATGAGCATATTTCACCTGAATACAAACCAACTATCGTTCTAGCAACGAATGATGGCGAGATCATCAGATATGCGATTGATCCTAAATCATCAGTTTATGTACAAAATGGTGCAGATGTTAAAATCGCAGATACTTTGGTTAAAACACCAAAAGCACTTCAAAAATCAAGCGATATCACTGGGGGTCTTCCACGTGTATCTGAACTTTTTGAAGCACGTCGTCCTAAAGTAAATGCTGTTATCAGTGAAATCGATGGTATTGTGAGTTTTGGTAAGCCTCTACGCGGGAAAGAACGTATCTTGATTACATCTGAAAATGGTGTGATTAAAGAGTATTTTGTTGATAAATCTCTTGTTGCACAAGTAAATGTCGGCGAATATGTTCACGCTGGCGAGAGATTAACTGATGGTCTCGGTTCTCCACATGATATCTTGAGAATATTGGGTGTTAAAGCACTTCATAATTATCTTGTAAGTGAAGTACAACAAGTATATCGTTCTCAAGGTGTTAATATCGCAGATAAGCATATTGAAGTTATCTATACTCAAATGCTTCGTCAGATTAAAATTCTACATTCAGGGGATACGAAATTTATTGAAGGCGATTTGATATCTAGAAATAAATTTATCGAAGAAAATCAGAAAATCATCCGTTTAGGCGGACGTCCATCAATTGCTGAACCATTTTTGGTTGGTATTACTCGTGCTGCAGTTTCTGCAGATAGTATTATCTCAGCTGCATCATTCCAAGATACTACGAAAGTATTGACAGAAGCAGCAGTATCAGCGAAGGTCGATGATCTTACAGATTTAAAAGAAAATGTTATTATCGGACGTACGATCCCAGTTGGTACTGGAATCTATAAAGATGATATCTTAAGATTTGAAGACTACACAAATTAATCAACCTTCTTACATGTAAGTGTAAAACGCTTACATGTAAATATTCTCTCCACTTTTTTTACATCACATTAATATATTCTTAAAATAAGCAAACTTTAATCGCTTATTCTGTAAAATTACGCGTTTATAATTCTCTCATCTTTGCCGGATGCGGAAGAATTAAATTCTACTGGAACATTTAAGAAAGGAATTGTATGCCTACAATCAACCAATTGATTCGTAATGAGCGTAAAAAAGTGGTTAAAAAATCTAAATCACCTGCGCTTGTTTCGTGTCCACAACGTCGTGGTGTTTGTACTCGTGTTTACACTACTACACCAAAAAAACCTAACTCGGCTCTACGTAAAGTAGCAAAAGTTCGTCTAACTTCAGGTTTTGAAGTTATTTCATATATCGGTGGAGAGGGTCACAACCTTCAAGAACACTCAATAGTACTAGTTCGCGGTGGTCGTATTAAAGATTTACCGGGTGTTAAGTATCATATCGTACGTGGTGCGTTAGATAGTGCTGGTGTTAAAGATCGTAAAGTTGCTCGTTCTAAATACGGAACTAAGAAACCAAAAGCTGCTAAATAATCTCAAAACTTGAGATTGTCACAAAAAAAGATTCAAGCGAGCACAGGACAGAAATGTTTTGAGTAAATTTGACAAAAATTGAAGATAAGGAAAATAACAGATGAGAAGAAGAAAAGCTCCTGTTCGTGAAATTATGCCAGATCCGATCTACGGAAGCAAAATTTTAACGAAATTTATAAACAAAATAATGCTAGACGGTAAAAAAAGTACAGCAGAAAAAATTATCTATAGCGCGTTAGACATCATTAGCTCACGTGGTGAAAAAACAGGTATAGATACATTTAACAATGCTATCGATAACGTTAAACCAATCATTGAGGTAAAAAGCCGTCGTGTTGGTGGTGCTACTTACCAAGTTCCAGTAGAGGTACGTCCAGTACGTCAACAATCATTAGCAATCCGCTGGTTAGTTGACGCATCACGTAATCGTAATGAGCGTACTATGGCAGAACGTCTAGCAAATGAACTCATGGATGCAGGTAGCGAAAAAGGTACTGCATTCAAGAAAAAAGAGGATACTTACAGAATGGCTGAAGCGAACAAAGCGTTTGCTCACTATCGCTGGTAATATCTACTTTTTGTTGAACTTCACCTTGTGTGAAGTTCCTACATGTAAACCTCTTTTCTAAGATGAAATCTTCTTTTTAGGAAAGAGGTTCAGCTCTTCAAAATCAAAGTTTTTTTTAAGGTAATAATATGGCAAGATCACACAAGCTAGAAGATGTAAGAAATATCGGTATTGCTGCACACATTGATGCAGGAAAAACAACAACAACAGAACGTATTTTATTCTATACAGGTGTTGAACATAAAATCGGAGAGGTTCATGATGGCGCTGCTACTATGGACTGGATGGAACAAGAACAAGAAAGAGGTATTACAATTACTTCTGCTGCTACAACTTGTGAATGGGAAGGTAAACAGATAAATATTATCGATACTCCGGGCCACGTTGACTTTACAATTGAAGTTGAGCGTTCTATGCGTGTACTTGATGGAGCTGTTTCAGTTTTCTGTGCTGTTGGTGGTGTTCAACCACAATCAGAAACAGTTTGGAGACAAAGAAATCGTTATGGCGTACCATCAATCGTATTTGTTAACAAAATGGATAGAACTGGTGCAGACTTTTATAACGTTGAAGGTCAAATTCGTGATCGTCTAAAAGGTAATCCGGTTCCTATACAACTTCCAATCGGTGCAGAAGATACATTTACAGGTATTGTTGACCTTGTAAAAATGAAAGCTATTGTTTGGGATTTAGATGCTGCAATGGGTTCAAACTACCATGTTGAAGAGATTCCAGCTGATATGGTTGACAAAGCAAATGAATATCGCGAAAAAATGATCGAGTCAATCTCTGGCGTTGATGGTAACGAAGAGTTGATGGAAAAATTTCTTGAAGGTGTTGCATTAACTGAAGAAGAGATCATCGCTGGTATCAAAGCAGCAACATTAGCTATGGAAATCGTTCCAATGACTGCTGGAACTGCATTTAAAAACAAAGGTGTTCAAACTTTACTTGACGCTGTTGTTGCATACCTTCCATCTCCAACTGAATGTGCTCCGATTAAGGGTACGATGATGGATGATGAAGAAATCGAAGTAATTGTTCCTTCAACTGATGATGGAAAATTTGCAGCGCTAGCTTTTAAAATCATGACAGATCCATTTGTTGGAACTTTAACTTTTATCCGTGTTTACCGTGGTTCATTAGAAGCGGGTTCATTTGTACATAACACTACAAAAGATAAAAGAGAGCGTATCGGTCGTATCGTAAAAATGCATGCGATTAAACGTGAAGAAGTAAAAGAGATTTTCGCTGGTGAAATCGGCGCAGTTGTTGGTTTAAAATATTCAACAACAGGTGATACTTTATGTAGTGAAGACGATAAAGTAATCCTAGAGCGTATGGTTTTCCCTGAGCCGGTTATCTCTGTTGCAGTTGAGCCAAAAACTAAAGCTGACCAAGAAAAAATGGGTCTAGCGCTTAGTAAACTTGCTGCGGAAGATCCTTCGTTCCGTGTTCACACTGACGAAGAAACTGGTCAGACTATTATTTCAGGAATGGGTGAGCTTCACCTTGAGATCATCGTTGACCGTATGAAGCGTGAGTTCAAAGTTGAAGCTGAAGTTGGTGCTCCACAAGTTTCTTACCGTGAAGCGATCAAATCAGAAGTAACTCAAGAGTATAAATACGCAAAACAATCAGGTGGTCGTGGACAATTTGGTCACGTATTTTTACGTATCAAACCAAATGAAGCTGGTGGCGGATTCAAATTTACTAATGATATCAAAGGTGGGGTTATTCCAAAAGAATATGTACCTGCAATTGAAAAAGGTATCGTAGAAGCAATGCAAGGCGGTGTTCTTGCGGGTTATCCACTTGAAGATATCGAAGTTTCAGTTTATGATGGTTCATACCACGAAGTTGACTCAAATGAGATGGCGTTTAAACTTGCTGCTTCAATGGGATTCAAAGAGGGTTGTAGAAAAGCAGGTGCTGCGATTCTTGAACCGTTGATGAAAGTTGAAGTTGAAGTTCCTGAAGATTATATGGGAGATGTTATCGGTGACCTTAACCGTCGTCGTGGACAGATCAACAATATGGGTGATCGTTCTGGAAACAAAATAGTTGATGCTTATGTTCCATTATCTGAAATGTTTGGTTACTCAACTGACCTTCGTTCATCTACACAAGGACGTGGTACTTATTCTATGGAATTCCACCATTACGAAGAAGTTCCAAGAAACGTTTCTGAAGAAATTATCAAAAAACGTAACGGCTAGTCTTTCACTTTTTGTCCCTTTTTGGGGCAATACTAAGTTCATTTCTTTTCCTCAATTTTCCTACTTAACGCTTACATGTAATCTTTTTAGTTTAATGTTTTTAATTCCAAATATTTTCTTCTAAATCCGTTGGACGGTTTTGCAGTATCACATACGGAGAGAACTGATTTTTATAAGATAAACTCGGACAATCTTTTACATAGTATCCAAGATATATCCAAGGTTTTTTCAGCACTTTGGCTAGATTTATTTGTCTGTATAGTGAGTATTTACCAAGGGAAAGATGTCTATACTCTGGGTCATAATAAAAGTAAATTGATGAGATACCATCTTCTAAGATATCAATAAGATCAACTCCAATAAGTTTATCTTCATCATAATATAAGATTTCATATCCAAAATTATCATGCCCAGACACAAAAGAGGTATAGTAACTTTTAATGTCGGTTTGATTATTATCCCACTTTTTATTTTCATGCATATAATCATGATATTTATTAAATAAATTGATATGTTCATAACTGACCGTTGGTGTTTGAATAATAGATCTCATATTAGTATTTTTTTTGATAATTCTTCTTTCAGATTTTGAAAAATTATAGTTTATTACATCAATTTTTATGCTTTGACACTCTTGACAATCTGCACATATCGGTCTAAAAAACATCTTTCCAAATCTTCTCCATCCTCTTTGTACGAGAGTGCTGCAATACGCAGTGCTACACTCTGAGAGTATTTTGTAGTGGGCAGTTTGCTGCTTATCTTTGAGATAAGAGCATTTATCGGTAAATGTACATTCACTTAGTAATTTCATTCGGGTATTTTATTCTAAAAATAACTTATGAAGATCGATTTTGTGCTATGAGAACACCTTCAATCATAGCATCAATATCTCCATCCAAGATAGCGCTGACATTGCTGAATGCTTCATTACTGCGAGTATCTTTAACCTGCTGATAAGGTTGAAGCACATAAGAACGTATTTGGTGACCCCAGCCAATTTCACTTTTCTCGATTCCCGCTTCTTTCGCTTTTTGAATCTCTAGTTCATATTCATACAAACGTGATTTTAACATTTTCATCGCAAAAGCTTTATTTTTATGCTGACTTCTATCGTTTTGACACTGCACAACGACGCCAGTTGCTATGTGGGTGATACGGATTGCTGATTCTGTTTTATTGACATGCTGACCACCAGCACCTGAAGCACGATAGGTATCTATACGTATGTCTTTATCTTCTATAACGATGTTAATGTTGTCATCGATTTCCGGTGAAACAACAACTGAAGTAAAAGAAGTATGACGCTTTGCATTTGAGTCAAACGGAGAGATACGAACAAGACGATGAATCCCACTTTCAACTTTGAGGTATCCATAAGCATTTTCACCCGAGATCAAGATAGACGCATCTTTAATACCAGCTTCCTCACCATTTTGATAATCGAGCGTTTCTACTTTAAATCCGTGTCTCTCAGCCCATCTTGTATACATTCTAAGAAGCATAGAAGCCCAGTCTTGTGACTCTGTTCCACCAGCTCCAGGGTGAATGGAAAGTATGGCATTATTTCCATCTGTTTCACCGCTGAGTAAAACACTGATTTCCATCTGTCTTACATAATTTTCAAGATCACTTGACTCTTTAAAAAGTGTTTCTACAGTTTCTTCATCACTCTCATCTTGTGCCATATCATAAAGCTCAGCAGCATCAGTAACAGCAGCAAAAGCGTCTTGATATCTTTCTAATTTTCGTTCCAGTTGAGTTTTTTCTTTTTGTACGACCGCTGCGTTTGCCGCGTCATTCCAAAAATCCTGATCATTTTCCATCTCTTTTATTTCTTGGAGTTTTGCTTCAATCTTTTTTGGTTCAACAACGCCCGCAATATTTTTCATTTTTAGTTGTAATGTTTTTAAAAGTTCTGTATATTCATAATTGTCCATAAGTTCTATCCAGTCATATAGTATAATTGTGATTATATATTATAGAGGCTTAAAAATGAGAGTTTTTCAATCCCCCAACGCGCTAAGAAATGAGCTAAGAGCTTTACATGTAAGCATTGGTTTCATTCCTACAATGGGCGCACTTCACAACGGACATCTGTCGTTGATAAAAAAAGCAAAAGAAGAAAATGAGATTGTAGTTGTCTCTATCTTTGTAAATCCTACCCAGTTTTTAAAAGGTGAAGATTTAGAGAAATATCCAAGACGAGAACAAGCAGACAAACGTGTTTGTGAACTCGCTGGAGTCGATTATCTTTTTTATCCAAATGTAGAAGATATGTATGAAAAAGATGAAGTAAGTGTTTGTGCTCCAAATGTGCGCGGTTATATCTTAGAAGGTGCAACGCGACCCGGACATTTCAGCGGAGTTTTAACTGTTGTAATGAAACTTCTTAACATTGTAAATCCGACCAATGCCTATTTTGGAAAAAAAGATGCACAACAGTTAAAGCTCATAACTCTAATGGCAAAACAGATGTTTATGGATGTCAATATCGTGCCCGTTGAAACGATGCGCGATAGTTTAGGATTGGCCCTTAGTAGCAGAAATGACTACCTGAGTGCGCAAGAAAAAACTGAAGCATTAAAGATTCCATCAGCTTTAAAAAAGGCGACGAGTTTAGTTGTAGCAAAGGAATATGATGTTGAGATTATCATCAAGGAGATGGAACTTATTTTAGCTCCGCTGGACGTTTCTTATATTGCCATTGTAAATCGAGAGTTTGTCCCGCTTTCAAAAGTAGAAACAGGCAACTCAGTGATTTTGGTGGAGGCTGTTGTTGGCGTCACTCGGCTGTTGGACAATATTTGGCTTTAAGTATTTTTCTTCAACCATAGTATCAATGATTTGTTTAAAGATAGGTACAGATGTCTGTGCAGCAAAGTACTCACCTTTTGGCTGAATGACAACAACACCTATTGTATAGCTATTTTTTCCATCATTTGCAAAACCTACAAACGAAGTATTGTACTTAGCAACATACGATCCTGATTCTACGATATGCGCAGTTCCAGTCTTTCCGCCTATTTCTAAGCCGGGAGTGATCGCCTTTGTTCCAGTTCCTTCCATAACAGTTTTTATAAGAATTTTTTTCATCATACTTGCTGTTGTAGGATCAATAACTTGTTTGCCAGGATCAATAGGAATCGGAGTCACTTTGCCAAATTTATCGATCAGTGAATCTACTAATATCGGCGCGACCTCTTTTCCGTTGTTATTAAAAGCATTATAGGCATTGACAAGTTGCATCAGTGTCACTTTCATCCCATATCCATAAGATGCGGTTGCCTTGTATATTTCATCGCTGAGTTGTGATGAGTTAGGAATTTGTCCCTCTTTTTCGTAAGAAAGATCGATATTGGTTTTGTGTGCAAGTCCAAAATTGGAAAGTCCTTCATAGAAGTCCATTCCTGTAAGTTTTTGTGCAAGTTGCGCCATACCAATATTTGATGAGTAGACGATGACATCTTCAGCGCTGAGCATATCAAACTTATGCTCATCCGTGATCACTTTTCTACCCATTTGAAATTTTCCTCCATGACCATTGACCATATCATAAGGATTGATGAGATGTTTTTCTAGTAAAAGAGTAAATGTCAACGGTTTGATAACTGAACCAGGTTCAAAAGCATACTCGATAGCCCAAGTATTAAGCGAAGGATAATCCTGTTTTTGTATATTTTGTGGAAGAAATCTATTTGAACTCGCAAGTGATAAAATTTTGCCATCTTTTGATGACATGACAACTATCATAATATGCTCAGCGTTGAGTTTTGCTTTCATCTTGTCTAAAATATTTTCTATTTTTATTTGAAGCACAACGGGGATGTTTAATTTTACATCCAAGCCATCTGTTTGCGCTTTAGTATAGCTGTCTTTATTGAGTATCATATAGTTATTAACATCGCGCGGAGCAAACTGTTTTGCATCTTGCTTGGATGAAAGTTCATCTTCATACCGTTTTTCAATGCCTTTTACACCGCGTATTTTGGTATAACCGTCTTCTTCTATTTTATGTGGATATCCTATGACAGGTGTAAGCAGAGTTCCATAAGGATATATTCTAGCTTCTCCACTTTCAATGATACTAAGACCCTGTGTGATACGAGTATGTGTTGTAGGATTTTCTTTCTCTACAAACACCTTATATCTTCTTAACTCAAAGCCGAGATTTTTAAGAGACTGCGCTTGTTTGGAATTAAGGTTATAGCTTAAAACGACAATCCCATTTTTTTTGCTTAAAAGAGCTTTCACAGTTTGTGGATCGACATTACTATATATGCTGTAAAGCTGAATGAAAAGATCCATCTTATTTGGATCTATAAAGTTGGTATTGACTATCGCTTTATAAAGTTTTTGTGTAGTGGCAAGATGAAATCCATCAGCACTGATAATGCTTCCTCGTTTAGCCACAGATGTTTCAGAGGTGAAAAGTGAAGGAATTTCACGAGGATTGATGGCAGTAAAAAGCATTACGCTTAAAAAGACGATAAAACCGAGTGCGATAAGTGAAAAAAGTAAAAAAGTCTTTTTTGATTTTGTTCTGTAAGAAATACTATGCATTAAAAACGGGTTACTTACATCTGAGTTCGGCTGATTTGTTGATACGCATTCAATGCTTTATTTCTAACTTCCAGCATCAATTTCATACTTATTTCCGCTTTATCGATAGCAAGTGCCGCTTGATGAAGATCTTTTACTTGACCTGTTGCTATGTCGCTCATCGCTTTTTCGCTAGTTTCTTGCATGTCATTTACTTCATTCATAGCTGATTTTAGTGACTGAGCGAAAGCATCTCCCGTACTTGGAGTTTGCGCTGATGATAATTTATTTTTTAAAATATCTGTTGATGAAAGGGCATCGATACTAGTTATTGCCATAATTTATTCCTTGTCTACTGTAAAAGAGAAATGGCGCTAGTTGCCATATTTTTAGCACTCTCAAATGCCGCAACATTTGCTTGATACGATCTTGTCGCTTCCACTAAATCGGCCATTTCCACTACAGGATTAATGTTTGGATACGCAACATAACCTTTTGCATCAGCATCAGGACTTGTCGGGTCATATTTCATTTTAGGCTGTGAATCATCACGTGATATTTTATCAACTTTTACGGTCATTATAGCAGGGTTTACTTTACGGCCAGCTTGTCCTTCACTCAAAGGATCTTCATATTTGTTTGAAGAATTTTGGTTGTTGATCGCTGTATTGATAGCATCATTAAAGTTGATAGCTTTGAAAATTACTTCTCTACGACGGTAGGGTCCACCCTCTTCAGTACGAGTTGTTTGTGCATTTGCGATATTTGAAGAGATAACATTTACGCGCGTTCTTTGAGCTGAAAGTCCATACCCGCTGATATCAAAACTGCTTAAAAAATTACCCATAATCTATCCTTAGCTTAGTTTCGCAGATGCATCAATGACACTTTTGTACATGTTAGCATCTTTTTTCATAGCAGCGATAACTGCATTGTACATCGTAGAGTTTTTACTCATCTCTGTTGTTTCTACGTCTATATCCACGCTATTTCCATCATTTCTCGCCATATGTCCATCTCTAAAAAAGAGAGATGCGGTAGAGTTATCAAGCTGAGGAAGCGCGTCAAGATGTTCGCCATCTGTTTTTGCCATTTGAAGTGTTTGCGTACTACTTCCAAATGCCTCTTTTTGTTTTTGCACAAGTGTCGCTTCAAAACTTACATCACGCGGTTTATAAAATGGAGTGTCTGCATTAGCGATATTTGATGCAATCATATCTTGACGCATAGATCGGTAGTTGAGAGCTTGTTCCATTAAAGGGCGCGCTTGTGATATTTGAAGACTCATATGCTAACCTTTTTTATTTATTATAACTGTAAAAGCAATTGTTGTGCCAATTTTTCTTAGATTATCGCTGTACTTATTTGCTTATATAAAAAAACCGAATACTTGAAATATTACAATAGTATCGTCACTTTAATATAACTTTAAGATAATCTAACTCATAATGTCCTTTAAGGTTACTGGTGTGACCCAATTTTTTAAACTAAGGAGTTCTTATGAAAAGAGCTGGTTTTACAATGATCGAATT
>JBBRBK010000021.1:0-30229 GCA_038205935.1 Campylobacterales bacterium | reverse complement strand
TTTTGAAAAGTCAGTTTTGAAGCCATCTCTTCGAATGCTTTCACATTTTCAGGTTTTACTTCGATGAGTGCGCGTGAAAAACTCTCAGAGAAGATATCTCTCTCATCAGTTACGTCCATACCTACGTTACAGCCAAGTCCACTTACAGCACTCATCTTAGCAAGAGCGATAGCTGCTCCGCCGGAACTACAATCTTTTGCACACTCTAAAAGTCCGAGTTTATTTGCTTCGATCACTAATTCCCAAAGTGCGAGTTCTTTGACGTAGTTTATCTCAGGCATTTTTCCTACGACTACGTTGTAAAGCTCTTTCATGTAAAGTGATCCGCCAAATTCTGTCTTAGTATCGCCTACTAAATAAAGGAGATTTCCATCTTTTTGAAAACTAGACATCAACACTTTGTCTTGGTCATCGTTAACACCGACAGTCGCGATTGAAGGTGTTGGGAAAACTGAGATTTTGTCTGTTTCATTATAAAGAGAAACATTCCCGCCGATGACCGGAGTCGTAAGTTCTAAACAAGCTTCTTTAATACCAAGACATCCTTGTGCAAACTGCCACATAACTTCTGGGTTTTCAGGGTTTCCATAGTTAAGACAATCTGTAATAGCCAAAGGTCTCGCTCCTGACATCGCGACGTTTCTACCGCTCTCGATAACTGCCGCAGCAGCGCCGTTTCTTGGGTCTACGTAACAATAACGAACGTTACAGTCAGCACTCATCGCAAGCGCTTTTCCATTCTCTTTTATTCGGATAACAGAAGCGTCTAAACTTCCGCCTTTTTTGATCGTGTTTGTTTGTACCATTGAGTCATATTGCTCATAGATCCACGATTTATCTACGACTTCCATAGATATGATAAGTTTTGCAAACGCATCTTGGTTGCTTACTTTGTCAAAATCATTCAGAGTCACATCACGAATCTCATCCAAATACGCAGGACGAGAAGTCGGACGATCAAGAATTGGTGCTTCTTCACTTACAGGGTCAACTGGAACATCTGCACATTTTTCGCCATGCCAGAAAAGTTCCATTCTACCAGTTGCAGTTACTTCGCCCACAACAGCCGCATCTAAATCCCATTTTTCAAAGATATCGATGATAGCTTGCTCGCTTCCTTTTTTCGCACAGATAAGCATACGTTCTTGGCTTTCTGAAAGCATAAACTCATACGGAGTCATCCCCTCTTCACGAGCTGGAACACGGTCAAGATGCATGATCATTCCAGAACCTGAACGTCCAGCCATTTCAAATGAACTAGATGTAAGACCCGCCGCACCCATATCTTGGATACCTACGACGTAGTCAGTTTTGAAAAGTTCTAAACACGCTTCAAGAAGAAGTTTTTCAGTAAATGGGTCACCCACCTGAACAGTCGGACGAAGAGATTTAGACTCTTCAGTAAAACTGTCAGAACTCATAACCGCTCCGCCAAGACCATCACGTCCAGTTTTACTTCCTACATAGATAACAGGATTGCCGATACCCTCAGCCTTTCCGTAAAATATCTCATCACTTTTTGCAAGCCCTAAAGTAAATGCGTTTACAAGAATATTTCCATTGTAACAATCATCAAAACTTGTCTCACCACCAATAGTCGGAACGCCCATACAGTTGCCGTATCCACCGATTCCCTCAACGACACCACGAACCAAAAAACGTTGGTGTGCGCTGACTTTGTCACCGCGAAGGACATTACCAAAACGAAGTGCATTTAAGTTTGCTATAGGACGAGCGCCCATAGTAAAGATATCACGCATGATCCCGCCAACTCCCGTTGCAGCACCTTGATACGGCTCTATGAAACTTGGGTGGTTGTGTGATTCCATCTTAAATACAGCCGCATAACCGCCGCCGATGTCAATAACACCCGCATTTTCACCAGGACCTTGGATAACCCATGGAGCTTTTGTCGGAAAACCGTTTAAATGTTTTTTAGAAGATTTATAACTACAGTGTTCACTCCACATCGCAGAAAAAATACCAAGTTCTACAAGGTTTGGCTCGCGACCTAAAATGTTTTTGATATTTGCATAATCAAGCTGGGAAAGTTTGTGTTGAGAAAGTAATTTATCTATATCTGGAAGTTGTTGGCTCACGGAAGAATCCTAAAATTTTGGTTTTTAAGCGCGAATTATATCATACAAAACAAAAAAACTTTTTTACATCATAAGATTTTTAGTATCTCTGCCTCTGGCTCAGAAAGAAAAAAACCTTGAGTTCTACTCACATTTAACTCTTTCACTTTTTTAAGAATTGCCTCATTATGAACAAATTCAGCTATCGTCAATATATTTAATTTTTCGGCGAAATCCACTATAGTTTCAACGACTATCTGAGCATTAATATCTGTATCAAGATTTTTTATCAGAGAGCCATCTATTTTTATATAATCGATATCGAGTCTAAGAAGATGTTCAAAGTTTGAATATCCTGAACCGAAATCATCTATAGCAATTCTACATCCAAATACTTTCATCTCTTTTATAAAAAGAGATATTTCTTCATAATTTTCTATACCTTCAGATTCAAGTATCTCAAAGACAATCTTCTTACTTACATGATATTTTTCAATATTCATTTTAATATATTCGACAGTATCTTTATCAAGAATATCTTCAACTGAAAGATTAACTGAAAAATCAAAATTCAAATATTCAAAATATTGGCAACTTTTTTGAATCATTATCTTTGTCAATTCGCTGTATAGTCTACTTTTTCTAGCAATAGTTAAAAAAGAATAAGGAGGAATAACATCACCATCTTTATCGATAAGACGAATTAAGCACTCATAACTTACAATTTTATTAGATTTATTATCAAAAATTGCTTGAAAGAATGGAACGATATTATTTGTTTTCATAGCATATTTCAGCTTTTCTACCCATTCCATATTATTTTTATACTGCATTTCTACATTTAACTTTTCATCATATATCAAATAAGATTTTTTTTGTTTTTTTGCAGATTTTAAAGCTATATCAGCCTTTTCTAAGGCTCCTTCTTTTTGATAAGAGGCCCCAATAGTAACCCTTATGCTTAATTCATTGTTTTCATAAAAATAGATCATTTTTTCTATATCCACAACCAACTGTTGAATAAAAATTATAAACTCTGATAATGATGGTTTTTGTATAAAGAGTAAAGCAAATTCATCAGCACCGAGATGTTGTAATGCAATTTTATTTTCTTCATTAAATATTTTCTTTAATTCTAAAGAGAAGTTTTTTAAAATTTTATCTCCCGCTTCATGCCCATAAAAATCATTTATTTCTTTAAAATCGTCAATATTTAAAATCAATAATGCTACGTAGTCATCTTTTTTCATTTTGCTCAGTAGGTTTAGCCTATTTGGTAATCCCGTCAAAGCATTTGTATAAAGTTGTTTAGTTAATTCCGCTGTTTTTTTATTTATTTCCTCTTCGAGATAATACTGAAGATTTTGCTGTTGTTTTGAATAATATAAAATATTTTCCTGCATAGTATTTAATGCACTTGAAATCAAACCTATCTCATTATCTTCTGCTATTAATGGTATTGTCATCTCTTTATCTGGAGAAAAATTTATTAATGATTTTGCGATTTTTCTTAAAGGAGAAAGAAGCCGTTTTATATACAATCCAAGCATCACAAAAAGTAATCCAAAAAATGACAGGACTACAAAGATCAATATATTGTATTTTTCTGATAACTCTTTATAATTTTGACTCGAATAAGTAAGAATGATAGAACCTATTTTTTCATCTGAATTGGGTTGAAAAATTATTTGTTCAACCACAAAAGAGTTTCTAAAACTTTTGTTATACTCTTTTGATTCTACTCGGCTTATTACTTTTTCATTTTTTAAAATTTTTATTGCAAGTATGTTTGGATTTTTAATCAGTTGAAACGCTGTCTCATCGACTTTTTCTTTCATATCAAGATATATATTAACTGCGATTAGAGGTTCTATCGTTTTTGTAATTATCTTCGCTTTTTCGGTTTCGATATTGTAAAAAGATTCCTTGCTAATCTTCTCAAAGATAGTAAAAATAGCTGCTACTGACAATAAAGAGACTATTGCAATAGAAAATACAATTTTTGAAGATAAAGATCTAGTAATTTTCTCACTCATTTTACAACCTAGCATAGCATGTGTTATCACTATAAATTATCGACACCAAATTCTGTACAATGTTACCATATTTACATTAACTATTTTCTTTATCCACATACTTTATCATCTGCAACAAAGAGTTTACAAAGTCTACTTTTCTGGTATCTAGATATTCTTTATTAAGATAAAGAGTTGTTGATTTTTCCAATACTAAAGAAAATAATAAACCATTTTTTAAGTTATTTTCATCATAAGAAAATGATATAACACCTTTCTCTTTAGCAAAATTTGCAATTTTTTTTATCTCTCTCTCTGATGAATTGAGAACATAAAAGACTGTCATTTGGGTCTGATTCGTTACGTTAGCAAACTCAACTAAGTTAATCGTGTATTTATATTTATCAAATTTTCCTTTGTACTTTGCATCGATAAACTCTTTTATCTCCAAAGCTATCAAATAATCCTTTTTATCATAAACAATCGTATAAACTATTTTTCCATTAATTAATTTATTTTCTAATTTCCTATCAAGCAATATAATTTTAGGAAAAATAGAAGCTTGAGCCTGAAGTAATAGATCATTATAGTTGTATCCGAACGCTAAATTTGTAAGAAGCAGATAAATAAAAACTATTTTCTTCATTTACAGCTTCTTAGTAAAAGTTATTAAAAAAGTTCTGGATTCTTGCTTATAATCTTCTATATAGGTATTCGGTGGTGAAGGATATGTGACTGTCGCATCAAATATATTTTTTATACCAAAAGTTATATTATAGTTATGTCGTAAATTTTTATATTGTAATGCCAAATCCATAGTCATGTATGCATTTAACGGCTTGCGCGTATCACCCGAATCTCTATCTTTTGAACCTACATATTTTACAACCTCACTAAGTGATAATGCATCATTGAGATCATAAATATAATATTCTTTTGCCAAATGATGGGCAACGTCTGGTAATACGCTACTCTTAATTCCACCATTAATACAAGAACTACCTGTTACATAAGAATAGTTAAAGTAAAGCTTATCAGCTGAAGTAATATGTCCTTTATACTCAATTTCAGCACCATATAGACTTGTATCTTCAGCATTTGTATATTGAGGATTTATTACTGAGTTATATATTTGATTGGTATTTTCTAGATAAAACAGATTTGTCTGTAAATAGGTATCACTGGAAAAATTTCTTATGTATGCCAGTTCAAATGTATCTGTTTTTTCAGGCTTTAAATTTGTACTTCCTACTCTGGCATGATTATTTTCTGTAAACATCTCTTGCCATGATGGATTTCTATGAGCTCGACTATAAATAGCTTTAAATATATCAGCTTCACCCAGCTGATACACCATAGAAGCTCTCGGCTCAAAACCTGCGTCTTGGTAAGAAGTCTTCTCGTAGTTAAAACCATAAAGAAACGTAATAGAATCACTAAATTGAAATTCATCTTGAAGAGAAAAAATAGCAGTATCACGCTTTGCATTTATATTAAAAAATGGATATACCTTTGTGTAATCAACCAATGCCGCATCACCTGTCGACCAACTAGACAATTTCGAAACCATACCTGTAGTTTCTTCTTTTGTTAAACGATAACCAGTAGTAATAAGATGATTTTCTATCCCACTGTATTTAAGATATGAGCTTTGATAAAGCGTTCTCTGTTTTGCTACGTGATCCCCATAAAGCCCATTAGCAAAAGTAACAGGAGTTATTAAACCACTTGTATCATATGCCACCATATCAATAAATTTTAAACCATCTGGAAGCAGCCTAGCACTCGAATCAAACGTGTCATATTTGACTCCTGCTTTTACATCAACATTATAATCATCAATAGTTTTATTATAACCCAGTTCAAGGTAGTAACTGGGTAATTTTACTCTATCACTGTCCTGTGGAAGTGCTAAATTTATTCCGTAAGCACTTCCTTGTGTATGTTCAAGCATACGCGCTTTGAGAGAAAAATCCTTATACTTAAAATTGACTCCTAGAGAATAATCTTTAAGCCATAACGGAGCATCTCCATTACTTGATAGACTCCTATTATTTAAACCGGGCATACTCATAACACCCTGAGAAAGTCCATCGGGACCTGCTGGCAACTTTTTATCATCTTTTTGGTAGTAAAAATCTATATGAGCCTGTAAATCTTCAGATTGATAGCTTGTTTGAAAGCCTCCCATCATGTAATCGTATGAGCCGTATTTTAATACTACTTCATCATTAGATTTTAATCCTTTAAAATTTTCAGCATAAGTGATAACATCGATAGAACCAGCATATGCATTAATACCGTCTGTTTTACTACCCGGGCCCCTAATAACTTCAATTCTTTTAATCATCTCGATAGGAAAAGATAGGTACTCAGAATATGAATCTAAAAAAAGATTATTGACAAGAACACCATCAATAAAAAGTTTTGACTGACCATATGCATGAGGATTAGATCCTCTAAAAGTAGGTGTTTGATTATTGATATTATCGGTAGCCATATCTACCCCAGGAACTAGTTCAAGTGCCTCTTTCAAATTAGAAATACCAAGCTTTTCCAGCTCTTTTCCCTGAAATACGGAGATAATATAAGGCTGATAATGTTCATTTTGTTTTGTTACAGTTGCGACCTTACTAAAATCTTGCATGTCAGTTGAGAGAGAAGACAGTACATTGTCCGTTTGAGCATATAGATTTGTCCAACTTATCAATATCCATAAGATTATATTGAATTTCTTTGAGCTGAAAAGAATATTACGCCCCATATTGCTTTGTCCATAATACAACTATATCAGGGTTATCATCCCCTAATCTTTTTGTATATAAAATACAAGGAAATCGTAAGCCCATTTTACCGTGCATCTGCTTTTCTCCGATTATCTCATAACGCATATTGTACATCTTAAGCAGTCTTATAAACCTTGGTTCAAGAGCGCCATATGTATATTCGATTCCTAATTTTACAAATTTGTTGTACATAAGTTCTTTTAATCCTTGAAGAATGACTTTTGTCCTATTCATATCTCTATATTTAGCATCTATAAATATTCTTGACATCTCCCCAAGCTTATCACGTTCAAACATCCCATTATCAAAAGACATATCATTTTCCGTTGGGTATCCAATCGGTGAGTGATATATTAACCTCATCGTCGCTGAAACTTCACCATCTTGATTAACTACTACAAAATTAACAGAATAAGGATCATATTTATCATGTTCTTTGCAATCCAAAGACTCAATTTCACTAAAATAATCTTGAAATATTTTTGAATCTCTAAGAACTTTATATCTAAACTCAAATACTTTATCTAACATAACCCCATCGGTTACTTCAAAAAATGAAAAAGAATCAGGCTGAAAAATAGTGGTAGACATAAAAAATCCTTTTATTTACCTCTGTTGTACTAAATTTATAAAAAAATACTATTACAAAAATCTTACATGTAAGGATTACTGATATCCAAAATCTTTAGTTGTACGGATATTTTTTTTAAGCTGAAATATCGGAGTATAAGAGATAGACAAAACCTCATACTCTTTATTTGCATTTGGAAGGTGGATTGTGAACTGATCCTCTTCTACTTTTCCAAGCAGATGCTTAGCCAGAGGCGAATGCACAGATATCAGCCCGTTTTCAGGCTCAGCTTCCAAAACACCGCATATCGTATAGCTCTCATTCTCTCCCGTTTTCATATTTTCGATCTCTACTGTTGCGCCAAAATGTACTCGGCTATGATCCAAATGTGCGGGATTAATAACATTCGCTTTTTCTATCATGGAGTTGAGATAAAAAAGGCGTCTTTCTATGTGGCGAAGCTGTTCTTTTGCTGCATGGTAGTCAGCATTTTCACTTCTATCACCTTGCGCGGCGGCAACTTGCTTTTCATAGGTTACTCGAGGTTTTTCAACTTCTCGAAGGTATTTAAACTCTTCTAGAAGAAGATCATATCCCTCAAGCGTCATCGGTTCTTGCAAGTTAAAGTTCCTTGCCAAAACCTAATATATAAAAAGTATCTTTTCCATCCACTTTTTGAAGCTCCACTTTAAATTTATCAGAAAAATGTTCTATTTTCTCAAAAGCCTCTTCTTTGAGTGCTGGAATCATTGCTTCTATTTTTATTTTTAAATAATCATTTGAATTTGACATTGCAACATAACCGTTCAAAGGTTTAAGAGCATCATGAAGATCCATGATATGTTTTTCTATTTTTTCATATCCAATGGTATTTTCTTTAATTTTTTGAAACTGATCTACTAAGATCTCATTTGGTATATATCCTAACTGATTTAACATGGCACTTGATTGCATATAATTCCTTTTTTACAAGGATTCTAACATATTTTTTTTTAATTTTAATCTTACTTTACGTTTGCTGTAATATAATGTTATAGAAATAAAACACTTTAGGAACCGTTTATGAATGAAAAGTTACTTCAGCAAATAAAACAACTTCCTCCACTTCCAGAGTCTGCCATGCAGATAGAAGCTGTATATCAAAATCCAGACTCAACTTTTAATGATATGGTAAAAATTTTAGAAAAAGATCCTCTTTTAACTGCCGATATCTTAAAAGCTGCCAACTCACCACTTTATGGATTTTCAAGAGAAATCAATGCTATCAGTCAAGCTGTTGGGCTCTTTGGTATGGGTACAGTGCGCGGTTTTGCACTAGCGAGTATTGTCAAAAAAAGTTTTTCACTTGATCTTTCATCATATAACATTTCAAATGCCCAATATGCAGAACTTTCTAAAAAACAGCATGCACTTGTAACTTCATGGTATATAAGAAAAGACCCTAAACTTTTAGGAATTTTATCTCCTGCTGCTTTTTTGGTTGAGATAGGAAAAGTTTTGATCTCCCGATATCTTATAGAAGAAAAGATGCAAGAAGAGTTTAAAAATGCACTCGAAGAACTTCAAGATGTCGAAGCTGCCGAGGTTAAAGTAGTCGGTGTACATGCTCCTGAAGTAAGTGCGACTGTTTTTACTCACTGGAAATTTGAAGAAAAACTTATAGAAACTATACGCTACTGCGTTAATCCAGAAAATGCTCCAGATAATGTTAAGAAAGCTGCTCAGAGTCTTCATGTAGCACGCACTGCAGTTCCTATCAGTGGAGTGATGACAGAGGAAAGTATTGCTGCAGCAAAAGCACTTGTTGACCAATATGGTCTTGATATGGATAGTTTTGATCAAGCTATACAAAACGTTCTCTCATAAATTTTGAAATCACTTCTTATCCGTCTTACCCTTGGTCTGCACGACCAAGATATCACCGCTGATGAACGCTTACATGTAGATGAATGGCTAGAGAAAGGTTATCTTATCCATGAAGGAACTCTTTATAGATTTCACTCTAAATACCGTGCGGGAGAGATAACTCTCACTCAAAACGCGACTGCATATTTGAATAACATTGGTCAAAATATCAAAGATCTTTTTATTGATGCTGGCGACTTAGGTGAAGCAAAAAATGGCGATCTTGTAATTGCTAAAAGATTACTTGCAAAACGGGGAACTCCAAGCGCTAAAGTCGTTGAAGTCGTGGGACATGCACAAACTTACAGCGTCGCATTTATAGCGTTTAAAGAGAATCACAAGGCACTTTTAGATATTAAGACTCTTCATCCTGCAGGCGTTGTCATGGATCTTGTAGAACTAAACTCCTATGATGTCGGCACAGTTTTTAAAGTGGATAATCTTACAGCGACCATTATGGAAGTGCTTGGAAATCTGAGTGATCCTTTAGTGGATGAAAAGATCGTTCTAGCTCAGTACAATAAGCATGATGAGTTCAGCGAAGAAGTTCTCAAGCTTGCCACCTCTTTTGAAGAAGTCGATGCTGCATATTATCCAGACAGAAAAGATCTTCGCACCCTTCCTTTTTGTACTATCGATCCAGTAACTGCTAAAGATTTCGATGATGCTATCTGCTGGGACGAGGAAAAATATATCCTCTACGTCGCTATTGCTGATGTCAGTGAATATGTCAAACCTTTTGGTCCTATCGATGCTGAAGCGATTTACAGAGGTTTTTCCATCTATCTACCTCACCGTTCTATCCCAATGTTGCCACGTCAACTGAGTGAAACTCTTTGTTCTTTACAGCCAAATGTGGACAGACTTAGCCATGTTTTTGAGCTTCATTTGGATAGAGAAACCTTAGAAGTGATACATAGCGATGTTTATGAAGCCATCATCCATTCTAAAAGAAGATTTAATTACGAAGAGATCGATGAGTATTTTGAAGGAAAACTTCACGCCAAAAATGATGATGAAAAAGAGGTTTTAGCGACCATAAATCCACTTCGTAAAATCACTGATCGCTTAAGAGAAAAAAGACTAAAAACTGGTTTTGATTTTCGCTCTGATGAGATTGAGATGCAACTTGATGCAGGTGGCGAGATTGTTGCAACAACCGTTTCAGTGGAAACGCCTTCTCATTCACTTATCGAAGATTGTATGCTTCTTGCAAATAAAGCGGCGGCAAATATGTATGAAAGAGGCGTTTTCAGGATTCACGAACCACCATCTCAAACAAAAATTCAAGCTCTTTACAGCGAACTTGCAGGGATCGGTATTTTCGTAGAACCTCAAGAAAATATGAAAGAGACCATCGGTTTTATCCAGCAAAAAGCTAGAGAGATGGGAATAGAATCTGATGTGGATACACTCATTATCCAAGCACAACGTCGCGCACGTTATTCACCTGATAATTACGGTCACTTTGGATTGGGATTTGAAAAATATACACACTTTACTTCGCCAATCCGCCGTTACTCTGACCTCATCGTCCACAGACTTATAAAAGCGATCAAAGCCAATGACACCGAAGAAGGCTCATATGTACTTCGTAATATCGAGTCTTTGACCATTGCTGTGAGTGAAAAAGAGAGAGAAAGTGCAGACGTTGAGTTTCGTTTTATGGATAGAAAATATGCACGCTGGGCAAAAAAAAATATAGGCAAAAAATTTAAAGCACGCATCGAAGCAACTGATCCGCATTTGATGGCAAAACTCAATGATGAAATAGTTGGTGCGACCTTACATGTAAGATCGCAAATTCCTATTATGCTTTTTGATGATGTCGAAGTGATCATTGAAGAAGCGGATATCGCAACGACAAAGATTCATGTAACTGTTGTACAAAAATTTGAGAAATAATCTTTATGTATAAAAGAGAGTTCGATCAGCATCTGATAAAAAATAGTTTTTCAAATGCCGTGATGTTTTTCGGAGAAAGTCATTTTTTTATTGATAAATATGTCTCTCTTTTGGATAATATCGAAGATGCTTCAAAACTCACTCTCTATCATGACGAATACAATTTCAATGCGGCGCAAGCGCATCTTTCACAAGCTTCACTTTTTGGTGATGCGAATCTACTCATCATCAAAAGTGAAAAAAAGATACCAAAAGCAGATCTCGATAAACTCGTAGAACTCTGCAAAAAAAATCCTACAAATCGCTTTATCTATGCCTACTATGGAACAGATTATAAAACAAGCGATAAATCTTTTAGTGCAAAAGATACAGGGATGAGTGTGAGATTTTTTACACCAAATCACAGTGAATCAATCGCTTGTTTGTCTGAAGAAGCAAAAAGTATTGGACTCCAAATTGACAAATATGCGCTCAACCATCTTCTACAAGCTCAAAACAATGATCTCTCTCTTGGAGTCGCAGAACTTGAAAAGCTCAAACTCTATGACAGAGAAATCACGACTAAAGATATAGATATACTTGTTTATGGCTTGGCACAAGTCACGATTGAACAGCTTGTAAATAGAATTCTTTTAAAACAAGAATTTAAAAAAAGCTTGGAACAGATTTTAGAAAGCGGAGAAGATGAGATCAAAATTATCACCTCTTTAAGTAACTTTGTCACACAGCTTTATCTTTTTAATATCTATATTCGCGTCAATGGTACGCCCGATTCACAAGCGATACTTGGCTATAACTTGCCACAGTTTGTACTCACAGAGAAAGCGACTTTTTCCCTAAAATTTAAACCACTTGTCTATAAAAATATGATGGATCTTCTCCTAAGTGCTGAACTCAAGCTTAAATCGAGTAATATTGACAGAGAATCAATACTCTTTTCTACACTCTTAAAACTACAAAAAATTATATAAGTTTTATTAATAAATAAAACTAATTATATATTTTCAAAAATGTAAGGTTATCCTCAAGTATAATAATTATATTAAACGTGATTATCACAGGAATTAGATATGAATAAAAATGAAGTTTTAGATCACCTCAGAGATGCAAAAAAAGCCCACCTTAAGTGGCTACAGCGCGCGAAAGCATTAATTTCAAATATACCGGTTGAAAAAGATGCAATACCAATGGATTATACTGAGTGTATGTTTGGACAGTGGTTTTATAGTGATGGTCAAAAAATTGCTATGATGGCTGGAATGGACTGTATCTCAGATATCGGTACAAAACATCAAGACTTGCATGATGAATACATCAAAATCTTTAAAATATATTTTGGCGATGCCAATAAATCTTTCTTTTCAAAACTCTTCAATCTAAAAAAACATGTTTCGCAGACTGAACAAGAGATCGCAAAAGAGTATTATCATAATCTCAAAGAGATCTCTGATGAATTATTAAAACATATTGAAAAATTAGAGAGACGAATAACAGCACTACAACAGTCGGCATTTGACAACATATAATTATCTAAGCGCATCTCTTATATGTAAAGCTTGAGAGTGTTCATAGACATCGTGAACTCGGAGTATGGAAGCGCCATTTTCTACGGCTTTTAAGTGAAGTGCTAAAGTTCCCGCAACTCTCTGTTCAACCTTTGATGGGCTTATCATATCTATCATCGATTTTCTACTCGCACCCACTAAAAGCGGATATCCAAGATGTAAAAAATGCTCTAAGTTTTTAATCAACTCGATGTTATGTTGTAATGTTTTTCCAAAGCCAATACCGACATCCAAGATAAGATCTTTAATGCCAAAACTTTGTGCTTTCTCAATTCTCTCTTTAAAAAAATCCTCTACATGTAAGACTACATTGTCATAAGAAGGATCGCACTGCATATCTTGAGGTTTTCCCTGCATATGCATAATCACGGGCGATGCATCATACTCAGCACAAAGTTTACAAACCTCATCATTCGCCAAGCCTGTGATATCGTTGACGATTTTAAATCCTCTTTCTAGCACATATGAGATCACCCTCGGTTCATAGCTATCTATACTCAACACCGTTTTTTCATAAATCTTTTGTGCATACAAGGTGTCAATTATAGGTTTTATGCGAGAAAGTTCTTTTTCAGCGCTTACATGTAAGCTTCCCGGACGTGAAGAAACACCGCCGATATCGATGATGGAAGCGCCCTCTTCTATCATCTGCTCTATCTTTAAAATTGCACTGCTATCTTTAAATCTACTCTCTTGAAAAAAGCTGTCATCATTGGCGTTGATGATTCCCATAATTTCAACTTTTTTCGGCATCGTGATTTTAGAAAAAACTTTTAACTGCTGAGCTAACTCTTTAAGCCCAAAGGGTTGAGCCAACTCTTTACGGCTGAGTTCTACGAGCTGTTTTTGCGTCGCTATCAAGATCGCATCCACAGTTTTATGCATCGCAATCACCGTGCCTCTTGGAACGGCTAAGTCCGCGCCAATGGAGAGCGCATCTTGTTTTAAGATATTTGCCGCGCCTACATGTAAATCTTTGATATAGAAAATATGGTGTTGCATTTTTGAAGCGAGTATTTCCACTCCGCCGCCATCAACGCCTAATTCTCGCAGAGTCTTTTTAAAATCAATCTCATTAGAAAGCTTAAGAGTCCGCATCGCTTGCTCCCATAAAACTCATAAGCACTAAAGCAAAAACACTTTGAGGTCTTGCATTGACTTCCAAAAGTCTGTACGCTTTATCAAAACATTCAAGCTGATAAGTAGATAAAATTAGTTTATCAACAACCGTTGCTCTATAAAAAAGTGCTTCAACCATCGTCTTTGCTTCATGTCGACCAGCTCGCTCATGCTCTTTTAAAAAAGAAAATATCATCGCATTATCAAGTTTTGCAAAACTAAAATCGATCTCTTTTTTTTCACGATGTTCTTGTTTTTTAAGTATCGGCAGACGTGAGCGAATCGTAGGAAGAAGCAATGATTTTGTAGGAACGATAATAATGAACTCGATGTTTCTCGGAGGTTCTTCCAAGATTTTTAAAAGTGCATTTTGCGAATATATATTGAAGTTTTTTGTAGCGATGATGATGGTTTTGAGATTTTCCTCACTAATATAAGCTTCAGCGATAACAGCCTTTGCATGTTCGACTTTAAAGTCATCTTCTAAAAATGTGATGACTCTTGAACCTTTGAGCTCTGCTAAAAGTGAGGGAACTCTTTGTTCGCTCTCTTTATCGATGATGATGTGCGAACCAAGATCACTGTGCATCCACTTCTCCAAAAAGTACGGCACTCAGCGAAATGTTAAAAAGAGTAAAAAGTTGTAAGAGTTTGATATCAAGCTGGCTATCATATGATTTCATCGTAAAGGCGTTTTGAAAATCCTCATCAAATATCCATAACAAACTGTTGTCTTTTCGCTTTGCGATATCGACACGCTTATCTTCACCTTTTCCGATATACCAGAAAAAATAATCCTCTTTATAGGTGATGGAAAGCATATCATCGAGCATATCAATCATCTTCGCGCCGGAGATATCATCATAGTGAAAATAGATACTGTCTATACTCACGATAGGGATAATCGGGCGATCGGTTGTTAATTTATTGATAGAACTTACTATATAAGATTCAAACCATTTTCGCTCACGATCTGTGATAATAACAATGGTTTTCCCCTCCATAATCTGAGAAATAGCAAGTTCTACTATCGTCGTCCATTCAAATCTGTACTCCTCTAGCCAACTTAAACTTGCGCCATCACTGCGGATAGCATCAAGCGTCCATTTCTCAAAACTCTGCATAATATAGTTTACTTATCTAGTGCGTAAGCGCTATGAAGTGAACGCACAGCAAGCTCCGCATATTTTTCACTGATAACCATAGAGACTTTTATCTCAGAAGTTGAGATCATCGAGATGTTGATATTTTCAGCTGCCATTGTCGAGAATGCTTTTGCAGCAACACCAGTGTGTGATTTCATCCCAACACCAACGATAGAAACTTTACAGATACTATCATCATAAGAAACATCTTGAATCTCATTTGCCACTAAAAATATATCCATAACAGCTTTTGCATCGAGTATCTCATTTTTAGGAACAGTAAAGTCAAGATTTGTCATCCCATCATGTCCGACAGTTTGAATAATCATATCAATGTTTACACTGCTGTCTGCGAGTTTATTGAAGATATCTGAGGCGATTCCTGGACGATCTTTTACACCCATCAAAGAGATACGAGACTGATTTTTATCTAATGCGATTCCGCTTACAAGTGGTTTTTCCATAATATTTTCTTCCTTAGTGATTAATGTTCCCTCTTCATCTGTAAAACTTGTACGTGTGACAAGATTGACATTGAGTTTTTTTGCAAGTTCAACAGAACGGTTTTGCAGTACTTTTGCCCCAAGGCTAGCAAGCTCAAGCATCTCATCATAAGAGATCATATCAAGTTTTTTCGCTTTTGGCTCGATACGTGGATCAGTTGTGTAGATTCCGCTTACATCGGTATAAATCTCACAAAGATCAGCTTTAAGAGCGCCCGCAATAGCAACAGCTGAAAGATCACTTCCACCACGGCCTAAAGTTGTGACATTGCCATTATCATCTACGCCTTGAAAACCTGCGATTACTACAACTTTACCGCCGCTTAGTTCCTCAAACATCTTTGAAGGATCAATACTCTCGATTCTCGCTTTTGTATGGATAGCATCTGTTACAATTCCCGCACGACGACCACTCATAGAAACAGCTGGCATTCCCATCTCATTTAAAGCAATAGAAAGAAGTGCCGCTGTAACTCGCTCACCTGAACTAAGCAACATATCCACTTCATTACGCGCTGGATTTTGGCTGAAATGTTCAGCATACGCTACAAGTTTATTTGTCTCTCCGCTCATTGCTGAAACAACAACTACCACTTGATGTCCCTCTTTTACTGTCTTACTGACGCGGTTTGCAACGTTTTGGATTCTTTCCAAATCCCCAACACTTGTTCCGCCAAACTTTTGTACAATTAACATTATAAGTAACCCTCTGATTTAAAATATTCGATTGCCTTGGTATAAACAGGCTTTTTCAGCTCCGCCATCATTGCAAAAGCTTCATCTAGTGAAACATATTTGTATTTCACAAACTCAGGATGTTTTGTTGCAAGATTGACAACTGCTTTTTTCTTCAGCCTAACGAGATAATATCTCTGAGTCTGACCATAAAAAGGTTTCATAGATTCCATAACTCGTGGAGGAAAATCGTATGCAATCCAGTCTGGATACTCGGCAATAATTTTTATCTTATCTGTCCCTATCTCCTCTTTGAGTTCACGATAAAGAGCTTCCTCTGGGGATTCTCCTCTGTCGATTCCGCCTTGGGGAAATTGCCAAACACCTTCTATATCTGAACGCTCAGCTATAAAGATCTCGGTTTTATCAGGATATGCACTCGAGACGATGATAGCGCAAACATTTGGACGGTACGGTTTTGTGTTTGTCATAAAACATCCTAAAGTTAAGTGCGTGATTATAGTAAAAAAGGGTTTAAATTTACATAACCCTAGTGAATAAAAATGAGACTAAACCTATTTTTATCATCTTGATACTCATACTCAAGTTTAAAATGATGCTTTGCAACTATTTTACTGACAATATTGAGACCAATTCCAAACCCATTGGAACCACTCTTATTTTGCGTAAATGCTTGAGTATAATAATCAAAACTCTTATCAAGTTTCTTTCCACTGCTTATAACAGATATCTTTCTATCTTTTGCCTCGATAAAAATTGGTTTTAAAGTTGAATATTTTAGAGCATTGTCTATTAAATTTTTGAGTGCAATGGTAAGATAATATAAGTCACCCTCAATAAAAAAATCCTCTATCTCGATTTGTAACTCATCTTCATTTTCTATCGTGAGTTTTGATAAGGCCTCAGTGATAAGCGTCTGAGCTTCAAATCTGGTGTATTCAAACAAATCTTCTTTGCTTAGAAGTTGCATCTGAAGTATCTCGCTTGTTAGAGTATCAAGGTCGTTAAAAGCTCTTTTGATTATCTCTTTTTCTTTGCCCTCACTCACACCCTCTAACGCGAATTTTCCCTTTGCGATAGGCGTTCTAAGTTCGTGCCCGACATCTCTTAAAAGCTCCTCTCTTGCATCTAGTGCCTCTTGAAGTTTTGTTGCCATTTCATTAAAATTATGCGAGACATCGCCTATCTCATCTTTTGACCTTACAACCGCACGAGCCAAAAGATTTCCGCTTGAAAAATCTTTCATTTTTTGGCTGATATGTTTCAATGGTGAAAGAATTTTTAAGATTACGAGATAGATCAAAAACATTAATATCACGTCTAAAGAGACAAGAGAGTTCGTTATATAACGCTCATGTATGCTTTGCTCTTGCGCAACATCATATAAAAGGAGTTCGGTGTCTAGATATTTGATATAGAGATAGTATTTGCCGGAGAATTTCAATATTTTAAGCGCACCAAAGGTATGCTCTTGATGAAAGATGAGCTCTGCATTTTCTACAATGCTTTTATCCTTGATCTCTTGAAGTCCAAGTTCGTTGATAACTGCTTCAAGTTGCGTTGTATCGCCATGAGTAAGAGAGGAAAACAACTCTTTTGCACTTGTGATATAACTACTTTGCACTATCATCTGGGCTTTTTGCAAACTTGTTTTTTCACTCCAAAACCCGATGAGGCTCATCATCACAAGACTGCTTAAAAACAGTATAGTTATCTTTTTTTGTATAGACATTTTCTATCCTATAAATTTATACCCTATGCCCCAAACAGACTTGATGTACTTTGCATCTTTGGAGTCATCGCCTATTTTTTGGCGTATATTGCTGATGTGCATATCGATGGTTCTGTTTTTTGTATCTTCGTGAAGGGAAGTGGCATTGATGAGTTGATCTCTTGAGATCACTTTGTTATGGTTTTTCAAGAGGTATAGAAATATCTCAAACTCTACTTTCGTAAAATCTATGGAATAGTCTTCTAACAATACTTCACGGTTAGATTCATCCACACTAAAATCAGAAATTTTCAGTTTGTCGCTTTTTTGCGCTCTTTTTAAAACAGCTTCTATGCGCAGAACAAGCTCTCGCGGTTCATAAGGCTTTGCAAGGTAATCATCCGCACCGATCTCAAAACCATATATTTTATTTCCGATATCGCCTCTAGCTGAAGAGATAATAACAGGGATATCGCCGTAGCTTTTAAGTGCCTTGCAGACATCAAAACCATCCATTTCAGGAAGCATAAGGTCTAAGATGACAATGTCATATTTTGCTTTATTTGTTTTAAAATCCTCGATTGCTTCTTTTGGATGTATAAAAGCTGTGACATCATAACCGTAGTTGAGTAGGTAGTTTTTGATGAGTTCTTGCATCAGGGCATCATCCTCGATAAGAAGAATCCTTTTATTCAACTTCCCACTCCTTTTTATATTGCAAAAAAAGCTCTCTTTGCTTTGGTTTTAAAACGTCATGTATCTTTTTAAACATATCGGTTTGAATTCCGATCGACTCAGTTTTTAGCTCAACTAAAAGCTTTGAAACTTTTTCTTGATCAAATTTATCCTCTAAGAAAAGAACTTTCACCTTCTTCTCTACAAATTCTTTTTTTTCATGCAGAAGTTTAAGTTGTTTTTCATTCTCAGATGCTATTTTAGATATCTTTTCTTTTTGTTCATTATCAAGACTCAGATATCCAAGATCTCTTGACATATGAAAGTCATGATCCCTATTTTTATGTCCATCTTTGCCAAATCCTAAAGTAAAGAAGAGTAAAAAGATTAAAATTATTTTCATACTAAGCCTTTATCTTTGGAATTTTTATATTCATATCTTCGATCATGCCCTTCTCTATGTCAGAGTGACAGGCTTTACAGTTTGCCTTAGATTTTATCTCATTTCTACTAAATATATTTTTATCAATTCCCACATGTCTTTTTTTCCAATATGGCGTCTGCGTTATGGCAATAATATCTTGATTCCCTTTTATGGACTCTAATATATAAAAAGCGCTCTCTTTGCTCGAACTCTCAGCCGAGTTTTTCATCAAATACTCTTTGATAGAAACTCTTGTTGCCTCATCAAGTGAAGCATCATCTCCGAAATGATCATCCAAGTTGTCCATCATCTTGCTCCAAGACGCACGAGGTAAAAGATGAGGCGAATATAAAGTGTGGCAAGAGCCGCATTCTGCTACAAATGCGGGATTTTCTTGTTTATAAGAGATTGGTAAATCTTTGCTTTTTGTCAAAACGGAGTTAAAAAAAAGCGAATAAAATAAAACAGATGCCGCCAGAACAAGCGCTAAAAGCGAAAAGATTTTTTGAAACAAGTTCAACGTCACACTCGGCGCTTCGATATTTTTGTGTCCGTTTATGATAGAACCCAAAGTATCGGTCTCTTTATCCATCACTCGCTCAAAGATCACTCCGCTTACATGTAAGGCTACAAGCACCATTAAAAATGTCGAAAAAAACTCATGCACCTCTTTAAAAAGTTTCATCTCTTTAAAATAAGGAGTATTTAAAAAACTAAGGATTCCTCGTCCTTCTTGAATGCCATAAGTCAATATACCTGTTACCACCGTTAAAAGTACGACGGCAAACATCGTTATCATCACAAAAGATGCTGCAGGATTATGCCCTACGTATTTTTTGTGATTGAAGATATTGAGAACAAACTCTTTTAACTCCTTTACATGTAAGGAAAAATCTGAAAATCTTGAATACTTCGGTCCCACAAATCCCCAGAGTATTCTGTACATAACAAGCACACCTATCGCATAACCAAAGCTTACATGTAAGGTGGAAAGTTTATCCTCATCACCGCTAAAATATGCAGTGAGGATAAAAGCGGCAAACATCATATGAAACACGCGGGTCGGTAGACTCCAGATATATGCTTTCATTTAGACTCCTAATTTAGTCTTCCCATCTTCCATAATTTGGGATCTTTATAGCTCTCTCAGAATAACTTCCTTGATTTGCCGTCGTGTGACATGCTGTACAGTTTGCAAGACTTTTGACCTCTTTTTGCTCGATCAAACGCTTTTCAATCTTTCTATGCTTTTTCAAGAAATAAGGAGTTTGGCTTATTCTAAGCGGTGTTTCATTGCTCGCCACAGAGTTTGACATCTTATAAAGATGTTTATCAACAGATTTGCCTTGCAAATATACGACAACCTTCTTAACTTTATCATCTCCTGCGTTACTTGTAAGATATGTGAGTATTGTCTTGTTATCATTTGCATCAAGCGATGCATCCACATCAAAGTGGTTGTCCAAATTTTTCATCATCTTGTTCCATGAGCGTTGTGGTAAAAACTGTGGCTGATACGCCATATGGCACGAGCCACACTCTTTTTGATACATTTTTTCAGATCCGCTTAGTGCTCTATTGGACTTCGCAATATTTTGACTTTGCATCGAGCCGCTTCTCTCATATCTGTCATCATCATCCGCAAACAATGTAACTCCACTCATCAACGTAGCAGCCACTGCCGCTATAATCAAAACTTTTTTCATAACTTTTTCCTTTTAATAGTTTTTTATATATGTAAGAACATCGCCTTTTTCAACGGCAGTTCCCTCTCTTTTGTAGACATCGTTGAAATTGCGTTTCAACCATTTTTCTACATTTTTCACGTCGCTGAGTCTCTCTTTATTTGCTTTTGGTGAGAGAGGATCTATCACTTTTGCTGTAAATGTATTCTTTCCTGCTTGTTTCAAGTCGTTTGTATGACAACTCGCACAAGAGATATTTTGACCTTTTTTGCCAATGTGTTCAGAGGTAAATATCTGCTTTCCTCTTGTCGCATCAAAGCCCTTAAACGATGCATCTGCTTTTTTAGCCTCATTTGCTAAACTCTGCATATATCCATCAATCGGCGCACCAAATCCTAATGTCACCATCAAGCCTAGAACTGTTAAAACTTTTTTCATAACTTACTCCTGAAATTATTTCTACGATTCAAATTATGACCCAAAACAATCAAGCCGCTCTGCACACTCTCTTGACATTTTCTTGACACTTTTAGTTATAATTTCGGATGCTACTATATATACATATCCCATTTTGCGACTCCAAATGCTCTTATTGCTCTTTTAACTCTTATGTTGATAAATTTCAACTCAGAGAAGATTATATGAAGGCTCTTTTAGAGCAACTCAAATTCGAACTCAAAAGATTTGATGCCAAAGAAAAAAGTATAGAAACTTTTTTTATCGGCGGAGGAACGCCCTCAACTGTTTCACCCGAACTTTACAAACCACTTTTTGATCTTTTAAAGCCTTATTTTATGGATGATATTGAGATAACTACAGAAGCAAATCCAAACAGTGCGACGCATTCTTGGATAGAGGGGATGAAAGATCTGGGAGTCAACCGCATCAGTTTTGGAGTACAGAGTTTTAATGATGAAAAACTAAAATTCCTCAATCGTGCTCATAATAGTAAAGATGCTATCCGCGCTGTTAATGATGCCTACCATGTAGGCATAAAGAACATCTCTCTTGATCTGATCTATGCAACGGTATTGGACACAAAAGAGCTTTTAGAGACAGACTTGAAACAGGCTTTTTCTCTGCCAATCAACCATCTCAGCGCATATGCCCTGACCATCGAAGAGGGCACTCCTTTTGAGAAAACTCCGCAAGTGGCGAAAGAAAAGCTTTCTCTTACGAACTTTGTTTTTGAGAGTATCAAAAAACAAGGATTTACTCAGTATGAGATCTCTAACTTTGGAACCTACCAAAGTCGTCATAATCTTGGATACTGGCAGTACAAAAATTATATCGGTGCGGGAAGCGGCGCTGTGGGTGCTAAAGATGGAGTGAGATATTATCCTTCGAGCGACATAGATTTTTATATTCAAAATCCTTTACATGTAAGAGAAGAGATTTTAAATGAAGAGGAACAAAAATCTGAAAAACTGTTTTTAGGTTTGCGCAGTGTTGTCGGTGTGGATGAAACTATTTTAAACACTGATGAGTTAAAAAGAGCGAATATTTTACTTGACGAAGAAAAACTGACTAAAGTTGGTAACAGATTTTATAATAAAGAGTATCTTTTAAGTGATGAGATAGCCTTATTTATCTTAAACTGATAGAATCCCGTAAGTGAATTTAAAACTGATATAAGATACAATCACAAAAAATTTAGAGGAAATAATATGTTTGGTATGGGGTTTGGTGAATTATTTTTAATTGCTGTTATCGCTATTATATTTTTGGGTCCTGATAAGCTCCCTGAAACAATGGTGCAGATTGCAAAAACGTTTAAAAAAGTAAAAAGTGCAATATCAAGTGCAAAAGACTCAATCGAATCAGAATTACATCTCTCTGACCTCAAAAGTGAAGCACTTGCATATAAAGATGAGTTGATGCGAGCATCTGACGAAATCAAAAGTGTCAACCCTATTACCAACATTCAAAAAGAACTTTATGAAGTTTCTGTAGAAAAACAGCTTCCAAAACAACCTCAAGAAGTTTCTGCAAACACTCCTGAACTCCCTAAAGCTGAAGAGATAACTTTCACAAAAAAAGAGATAAAACCTAAAGAAGAGAATATTTAATGCTTGAAGACTTAAAACCGCACCTCATAGAACTCAGAAAACGCCTTACCATTTCCGTAGTTGCTTTTATCGTTATTTTTATGGCTATGTTTACCTACAACCAGCCCCTTCTCGAATGGATGACAGCACCGCTTCATGATGCACTTGTAGATGTTGGAAAAGTCTCACCATTGGCTGCAAAAGGGATGATGACGACAAACCAAGTCGGCGGAGCCTTCTTTGTCGCTATGAAAGTTTCATTTTTTGCTGCCATTGTTGCTGCTTTACCTATTATACTTTCTCAAATATGGCTTTTTATAGCACCTGGTTTGTATAATAATGAGAAAAAGATGCTTATTCCTTTCGTATTTGGTGGCACTTTTATGTTCGCTGTTGGTGTTGCCTTTGCTTACTATGTGGTTACGCCCTTTGGTTTCACCTTCCTTATCACCTTTGGTAGTTTTACCTTTACCCCTATGATCAACATCGAGGATTATGTAGGATTTTTTACGAAGATCATGTTTGGATTTGGAATCGCTTTTGAACTTCCTATCTTTGCATATTTTCTTGCTCTTTTAGGTTTTATTACAGATAGAACGCTGATAGATTTTTTCCGATATGCAGTTGTTTTGATATTTATTATTGCAGCTTTACTTACACCTCCAGATGTTATGACGCAGATGCTTATGGCAATCCCTCTTATCATCTTGTATGGTATCTCGATTCTTATCGTAAGATTTGTTAATCCAGCTTCTAAACTAGAAGAAGAAAAAGAAGATGACACAGAAGAAGAGAAAGAAGAAGAGAAAGAAGAAGAAAAAAACGAACAAATAGAACAAAAAGAGGAAACAAAAAAGATAGAGCCAAAAGAGGAAAATCCTAAGAGTGAATAAACTCGATCCTCTTTTAACTTCTAGCTATGATTTCACACTCCCAAGTGAACTCATAGCAACTCATCCCGTAGAACCTCGCGATAACGCAAAGATGCTAGTATATGACAGAACTTCCAACACAATCACCCATACCTATTTTTATGAACTTGAAAAATATATACCAAAAAACAGTGCACTTATTTTTAATGACACAAAAGTCATCAAAGCACGTTTGTATGGGACAAAAGAGAGTGGAGGCAAGATCGAACTACTTATAAACAGACCTTTAAATGCAACTGAGATAAATGTCTATATACGAGGAAAAGTTAAAGTCGATATGAAAATCTTCTTTAATGAAAATCTTTATGCAAAGCTTCTTAGACTCCATGAAGATGGCTCCAGAGATGTAGAGTTTTTTCAAAATGAAACTATCTTGAGATTTGAGGAGTTACTTCCTATCATCGAAAAAATAGGTCATATTCCACTACCTCCCTATCTCGGGCGTGAAGACGGCAAAGAGGATGAAGCGGATTACCAAAGTGTTTTTGCTTCCTATGAGGGCGCAGTGGCTGCACCTACAGCTTCCCTTCATTTTACAAAAGAGCAACATGAGAGAATTTGTAAAGAGTTTAAACACGCTTATGTGACCTTACATGTAGGCGCTGGAACTTTCAAACCTGTAGAAGAAAAAGAGATCTTAAAGCACCCGATGCATAGCGAGTACTATAATATTTCAAAAGAAGCGGAAGTGTTGATTTCCTCAGATACGCCGATACTTTGTGTAGGAACAACCTCCACAAGAACAATAGAGTATTATGTTCAGTATGGAAAAAAAACTCATGGAGAGGCCAATCTTTTCCTTCACCCAAACAACAAACCACAACGTGTAAATCATCTTCTCACAAACTTTCACTTGCCAAAATCAACACTTTTAATGCTTGTAGCTTCTTTTGTCGGTGTAGAAAAAGCACTTGCTTTATATGAAGAAGCGACTCTTCATAAATACCGTTTTTATTCATATGGCGATGCTATGCTTATTATATAGTCATAGCAAATTACCCGTTTAGAAAAACTCTTCCGTGTCTTATCTCTATAATTCCATCTAGTTCGTATTCAAACAATTTTTCGCCATACTGCGCCATCGCTTCATCATAGGTAGGAGTAGATTTACAAAACTCTATAAATTCATCTTCGATTTTGTCTTTACCTGTAAAATCACTTATCTCTGCTACAAAGTGTTCAATATCATAAATCGCTTCCGCTTTGCCCTCTTGAAGCAAGCGGTTTGTCGCAGAACTTTCACCAATGCGATGAGGAAGTACATAGATTTTTTTGCCCATTTCCAGAGCAAACTCTATGCTTCTCATACTGCCACTTCCAAGTTCTGCTTCACTCACTACTAAAACATCGCCAAGTGCAACAACGAGTTCATTTCTCACAACAAAACTCCAAGGTGTAGCTTTAAAAGCATCATCAAACTGACTCAAAAGAAGTCCATCTTTTTCTATAGATGAGAGTAGATTTTTATTTATTGCGGGATATTTATGATTCAGTCCATTTGGTAAGACTGCGATGGTATTTGAACTTTTTGCTCCATTATGTGCGATGGCATCAACTCCCATCGCACCACCGCTAACTATGCATATACCGGCTTTAGAAAGTGCAAGACTCAAATTATGTGTCATTATTTTTGTATATTGCGAGGGTTTTCGGCTTCCGACTATAGAAATTTTCTTTTTCTCTAAAAGTGCAAGATTACCGCTGTATTGAAGAGTTTGTGGATATTTTTTCATAAGTGAAAGTGCTTCTATTTTTTCTCTAATAGTGCCTCTCATCTCTTCCTCTTTTATATCTTATTTATCTGCACTAACTCAACTTGAGAAAGTAACTCTTTAGACTCGCGAAGTGCTTCAAGCGTGTTTGGATGTGGATGGCCTATTGCCACAGCGTATCCTTTTGACTTAGCAACTTTCACTGCCTCTTGTATCTGTTTTTTTACATACTCCACATTCATCGTGTGGTCTAAAAATACATCTCTACCTATATATCTTTCTCCATTGGCTTTCATAACTTTTGGAGCTTTCGTCTGAGCAATCGTGCGACTGTCTATAAACTCTATATTATGCGCGTTGAGTGCAAAGATCAACCTATTCATAGCAACTTCATCAGAAGTAAATTTACTTCCTGTATGATTATTAAGATATTTTACTCTTGGAAATAGCTTCACAACCTCATCCACACGCTGAGAAATCACTGCCTGAGAATCCCCTACTTTTAAGGTAATGGGTTCAGTAGCATTAAAACTCACAGCTTCCATCGGCAAATGCACCATATAAAAAGATTCTTTTGAAGCTAACAGTGCTGAATCAGGATGTATCGCATTTGGCGGTAAGAAAGACATAGTTACAGTTAAATCGAGTTTTTTGATTGCTTTTACTTCTTGCGAGAATGAGACATCATCTATAATAATGGCAAGTTTAGGTTTACCACTGAATGTTTCTTTATCACTACTTTCTTTGACTGCTATATGCTGAATTTTCTTTGGAGTTTTTTCAACTTTTTTTGGAGGGTGCTCTAATTTTTTTGGAACTTTTTTTTCTATTTTAATTGGTTTATTTATCTCCTCTGGACTTTCTTCATATTCATGTGAAGCACCTTTGATCACATATTTATTTTTTTCTTCATTTAAAACAATTTTAAGTCTTTCTTTTATATCTTCTTCTTGTTTAGACGAGATATTTTGAGCGCTTTTTGATAGATCTGGAGTTTTTGGAGACTCTTTTGAAGTTACAACTTTTGGCTCATCCACTTTTTCAGGTAAGGCTTGAGGAGAAGTTACATGTGAAGATGACTCAGATAGATTCGACTCTTTGTGTCTTGAACTTCCTGTGTCAGTGTATTTTGAACCATCTACATAACCTACATAATAACCCAGCCCAATAAAACCGATGAGTGCCAAGACAGCAATAGCACCCCACGTAAAAATTTTCAATCTCTTATTAGTAGAGTCTTTACTTTTAATTATTCTTTTCTTTTTCATAAGGCGTATTAGAGCGAAATTGAGATTACAAACGACTTAGTATTTCATTTTGCAACTGATTTAAGATCAATTTTGAGTAAAAGAAGGATTAAGTGAACTTTTTGTATAATTGCGCGTTCCTTTCTCTTTGTATCACACAATGATGTGATGTATTGATATCCGAAAGGGAAACAAAAGCCTAATTTAAGGCCTATATTCCAAGGGGAGACTATACTCTATGAGACATTACGAAAACCTAGTAATCGTAAAACCGACACTAACTGAAGAAGAGATCAAAAACACTATTGCAGCTGTTGAAGAAGTGATCACATCAAACGGCGGAGAAATTTCTGCGCGTGACGTAATGGGAATTCGCAAACTTGCTTACCCTATTGCTAAAAATGAGCGTGGATACTTTTATGTAATCTACTACACAATCGAACCAGCTACAATCAGCGAAATCGAAAGACGTTTTAGAATTAACGAAGAACTTTTACGTTTCGTGACTATCAAATATGATACAAAACGTGAAGTAACAGCTTGGAATCAACTTGTTGATAAAGTTAACAACCCAAGAAAAGCTGCTCCTGTTAGAGAAGAAGAAGTAGCAGTAGCTGCTCCTGAAGCAACAGAAGCGTAATTTAAGAGGAACTATTCATGTTTAATAAAGTCATACTGGTAGGAAACTTAACTCGTGACATCGAACTTAGATACTCACAAACAGGCATGGGTATAGCAAAAGCTGCTATAGCTACATCTCGTAAATTCTCGACTAACGGAGAGAAAAAAGAGGAAGTATGTTTTGTTGATATCACTTTCTTTGGCCGTAGTGCCGAAGTTGCAAACCAGTACCTTCGTAAAGGGAGTAAAATCCTAGTTGAGGGAAGACTGACATTGGAGCAATGGGTAGATCAAAACGGACAAAAACGCTCAAAGCATTCAGTAACTGTTGAAACTATGCAGATGCTTGATTCCAAGGGAGACAATAGCGGAGCTGGTAGTTATGTTGGTGGAGATATCGACCAAGATTACACGCAACCTCAAAGTTATTCTCAGCCGGCTCAAGCATACGGCGGCAGTAGCGCACCTCAGCAAAAATATGCTGAACCAGCTCGCCAACAGCCTGCACAACAGCCAAGAAAAATGATGCCTGAGCAAAATATTCCGGTCATCGATATCGATGAAGACGAAATTCCATTTTAGAAAATAACAGAAGGAAAACACTATGGCAGAAAAAAGAAAATACAAAAAAAGATTTTGTAAATATTGTGAAGCAAAAACAGACTTCATGGATTATAAAGATGTTGCATCTCTACGTTTCTCTCTTTCAGAGCGTTACAAAATTATGCCACGTCGTTTAACAGGTAACTGTAAACGTCACCAAGATATGATCTCTACAGTTATCAAGCGTGCTCGTGCTGCGGCATTAGTTCCATATACTGTAACTCGTAAAGCAGTTGTAACTGCACCTTTCGAAAACCTACGTTAAGTAGTATTGTCCCCTTTATTGGGGACTTTTCAATCTATCTTCTTTCAAATCTATAATATAAACTCCGCACCTACTCTATCGACCTTGGCTAAAACAAGAAAACTTATGAAAAAAGATCTTAAAGAAGATATAATCCCAGATATAGTCATCGATTTCATCTCAGGTTTAAAGAATTTATAATGAATTTTGCGTACAAACACACTAATGTAAAAGAGTCGGATTACACACTAAACTGCATACTTAAGATCATTTTAGAAGGTACATGGGATTGGAATGCAAATACAGGAAGTGTCCATAGAAGTCCTAGCTGGTACACAATGCTTGGGTATGAGAATGATACATTTTTGCAAGACGTATTTACATGGGAAAATATTATTCATCCTGATGACTATCCTCTTGTTATGAAACACTTCGAACTGTATATAAGTGGAAAAATCAATAATTATGAGATTGAATACAGATGTAAAAAAGCCGATGGAAGCTATTTGTGGATAACTGATCGTGGCATGATTGTAGAATATAATGAAGATGAAAGTGTAGCACGCATGATAGGTGCTCATCATAATATTCACTTACAAAAAATGGCACAAAATGATCTGATTCAAAAGAATCAACTTCTACAGGAAGGTAATCTATCATTAGAAAAACTACTTAAAGAGAAAAATGTAGAGTTAGAAAAGAAAAATATTGAGCTAGAAAATAAGATTAAAGAGGTTGAATATTTATCTGTTACCGATGCACTAACCCAAATAGCAAATAGAAGAAAATTTGAGATAGAGATAGAAAAAGAGATTGCAAGATCACTACGATATAGACACAATCTTTCATTTGTTATATTTGATATTGACCTTTTTAAAAATGTCAATGATACATATGGACATAACGTAGGAGATGAAGTTTTAAAGAAACTTAGTTTGACAGTCAAAAAGGAGTTGAGGATAAATGACTTTATCTGTCGCTGGGGTGGAGAAGAGTTTGCATTACTGCTCCCTGAGACTGATTTACATAGCGCAATTGAGATTTGTGAAAAACTAAGACAAATCATAATGCAAATTGATTTCGATAATGGCATCTTTATTACATGTAGCTTTGGAGTTGCCGAGTTTAATCTGGCACAGACTAAAAATGAACTATTTACAAATGCTGATGAAGCGTTATATAAAGCAAAAGAGCTTGGACGTAATAGAATTGAATATAAAGACTAGATGAAAATTGTTGCACTCAAAAACTTCAAAACTCACTTTAACTTCCCTTTTTTCATTTTATTTAAAAAAATTCCGATACTATACTTTAACGCTACATGTAAGGATTTTTTATGCCATTTATGCAAAGACTGCAAAGTGCTCTTATACTCAAAACATCACTTCATCATTCATATGAAACAAATATTGTGGAGCATCCTGAAAAAAAAATATACAAAGCAATTGAGCAAAATAACACTGTAAGAATCCAAGAAAAGATCTATAACGGATATGACGTAGATTTACAAAGTTCACACCATATTCCAGCTATCATTTATGCGACCATACATAATCGTGTTGATTGTATCAATCTACTTTTAGAAAATGGGGCTGATATCAATATCTCCGATAAAAACAAAAGAACAGCTCTGCACTTTGCCGTAAATCTTTGTCTTTATGAACTTATCTACTTACTCTTAAAGTATGGAGCAAATCCCTTCCTAAAAGATGATAAAAATCTTTCACCTTTAGAATATGCATTTGATTATGAAGATAAAAAAAGTATACAACTGCTTAAATTAACAACACAGATTCCACTGCAATATCATACTGTTTTAGCATCTATACAGCAAGCGAAACTTTATGAACTATCAAAAAATATCCAAAATAAGACACAATTATTTCAAAAAAATGCACTTTCTCAGTCTTACATGTATACTGCAGTGCTCGGTGGAAATATTAAACTTATGAGCTATCTTTTTAACAAAGGGCTTAATATAGATGAAAAAGACACCAAAGGCAATACTCCGCTTTTACACGCTATACTTCACTCTGCAC
>JBBRBK010000020.1:0-31122 GCA_038205935.1 Campylobacterales bacterium | reverse complement strand
GGTAAGTGCAAAAGTGGTGCCGGCACGAGGACTTGAACCCCGGGCCTGCTGATTACAAATCAGCTGCTCTAGCCAACTGAGCTATGCCGGCATCTATTGAAGATTGAAATTTTAACCAATTATCCTTAAAGTTGGTTTTTTAGTATATTTTTTTTATTGCTTAAGAATATATCAGCTGTCAAAATCAGGATATGAATAATATTTGAGTTACGTTATCATACATTTCAATTTAGTAAAACTAAAAGGATAAATCATGTTAAAAGATCTTATTTATGCAGGCATTGGTGCTGCGAGTATTTTAAAAGAAAAAGTGGAAGCGGAAGTGAAAAAGCTCGAAGATGAAGGCAAGCTCAAAACAACTGATGCAAAAAGCTTTTTAGAGTCAATCGAGAAAAAAGGGAAAGAAGAAGATGATAAGTTTAAAGAAAAACTCAAATCCACTTTAAAAGAGATCATAGATGAGCTAGGTCTTGCTACAAAAGCGGACTTAGAAAAATTAAAAGAGGATCTCAAATAAAAACTCTTGGATTTTATTCACCACGGCGGATCTATGCTGTCTTTTCTTTTTTATTGACTGTTTATCTAGTTATAAAAAAGAGAGAAAGCTTTTTAGGCATCAAGCCGCTAAGTCCAAAAAAACTCAAAGCGGCGATCATCTTGCTTGGAGCGAGTTTTATTAAACTTGCTCAAGTGCTTGCGACGCGTGCAGATTTTTTTACGCCTGAATATTTAGAGGAGCTTAAAGAACTTCACGATCAGCTTCCTGCCATGAGCGAAAAAGAGTTCGAAATAGTCTATAACAGAGCTTTTAATGCAGATGATTTTAAAAGTTTTGACAAGACTCCCATCGCTTCGGCGTCCATTGGTCAGGTGCATGTAGCATACATGTATGATGATACAAAAGTTGCTGTGAAGCTTCGACGTCTTGTTATCGCAGATCAAGTCAAAGCAGATATCAAGATTATCAACTTTTTTAACATCATTTTTCGTCCACTCTTTTCTCATACGACGAAAAACTCTATTGAAGCGGTAATATCAGAGTTTTCAAAGATGATCCTTCAAGAGGTAAGTCTCACACATGAGCTTGCTAATCTAGTAAAGTTTTCATCGGTCTACAAAGAGAGCGGCGTTAGATTTCCTAAAAGCTACAAAGAGCTGTGCAGTGACGATGCCATAGTGATGAGTTTTGAAGAAGGATTTCGTTTTGATGATAAAGAGAATATCTTTAAATACAAAATAGACTTTAAAAGTATCATCGCTAAACTTGTTGATTTTTATACAACACAGATGCTTATAAAGGGATATTTTCACGCTGATCCGCATCCTGGAAATCTTCTTGTCACAAAAGAGGGCGAACTTATTTTGCTAGATTTTGGAATGGTCAAAACTGTTCCAAATAACTCAAGAGTTGCCATCATAGAGCTTATAAAAGCCGCAAATGAGCAGGATTATGAGCGTTATATTGAAGCAAGTAAAAAGCTTGGAACTATTGCTTATGAAGCGCCTACATCAGAGCTTGCAGAGTTTAGCTCCAAGATGTTTGAAATTTTTTCAAATGAAAATCTCTCCAGTGAATCGATGCAGCAACTTGCTTTTGAAGTAATGGAATCAACGCGAGATTTACCATTTAAACTCCCAAGTGATGCCATCTATATCCTTCGAGTGAGTGCCATCATCGAGGGACTTGGAACGACCTATATAGAAAATTTCAATGGCATCAAAGATATTTTACCGATTTTGCAAAAAAATATCCCTCGTGCTCTTGGTGCAAAAGATAGTATTTTAGAGACTCTGATAGATGAGATCAAAGATATTCCTTTTATCGCTAAAGATTTTAAAACAGCTATCAAAAAAATCAGTTCAGATTCCTTACATGTAGAGGTTTCAAATGATCAATTGGATTGGATAAAACGAGATTTGAAAATAAGTGTAAAATCTTATGCAATCTCATTTTCTTTGATGTTGGGCGGCATTTTTATGCTCTTAGTAGAGAAAGATCTTAAAGAGTTTGCTATTGCTGTTTTTGTGTTCGGCCTTGCCAGAATTTTTTATAAGGTATAATTGGCATATGATAAATATTGAAAATATTGGAATTAAATCACTTCTTGAAAGTTTTGATAATGCGCTTGAACCCATTATTATTACGACGGCTTCTTTGGATGGAGGTGTAAAGATAATTTTTGTCAATGAAGCTTTTTGCCGTGAGACTTTATATGAAAAAAATGAGATCATAGGACAAAATCCAAGTATCCTTTATGGCAGACGTACAAATTATAATATACTCGAACAATTAAGAAAAGATCTTCAAGATGGTAAAAATTTTGTAGGGCAAAATATCAACTACAAAAAAGACGGCACTGAATATATGGCACAGTGGAGTGTCTCTCATCTCAAGGATGAGCAAAATCAAACTATAGCTTACATCTCTTTTCAAAAGATAATTACAAAATATATGAAGATAAAAAATGATAATTTCTTACTTCAAGCTGTTGTGAAGAGTGCTCCTGGAATGATTCTTGTGACAGACCTTGAGGCAAAGATTGTGTATGCAAATGACTCTTTTTGTCAAAACGTAGGATATTCGCAAGCTTCCCTTGTTGGTAAACACTCTAAGCTTCTAAAATCTGGACAGCAAGATAGTAGTTTTTATAAAAGTATGTGGCAGACACTTATAAAAGAGGGTGAATTTGAAGGTATTTTTGTCAATAGAAAAAAAGATGGAACTATTTATTATGACAAAAAAAAGATAAAGACCATTAGTGATGAAAATGGAAAAAGAGCCTATTATTTCAGTGTAAGTTATGATATCACGCAAGAGAGACGAAATAAACAGAAGATGCTTGATGAGATCTATCTTGACTCATTGACACAGCAATTTAATAGAAAAAAATATGAAGAAGTGATTCAGGAAAAGATAAAAGAGGGTAAAGAGTTTTCTATAATACTTATGGATATTGATTTCTTCAAAAAAGTAAATGATGATTATGGACATGATAAGGGAGATTTTATCTTAAAAGAGTTTTCACGTCTTGTCAAAGCATTTATGATTTTTGGTAAAGATGAGCTGTTTCGATGGGGTGGCGAGGAGTTTGTCGTTCTGACGGAGAGAAAAATCGAAGAAGCAAAAAACATAGCCAATGTGCTTAAAAATATGATCTTTCAACATGATTTTGACGGCCTACATATAAGCGTAAGTATGGGGATCACACAAATGCAAAAAGAAAAAGATCAAAAAACACTCTTTAATCTCGCTGACAAAGCTCTCTATGAAGCAAAAAAATCAGGGCGAAATAAAATAGTCGTTAATGAATAAAAAAAAGCTCATCATCGTTGGAGCAGGACTGAGCGGCTTGTACCTTGCATCACTTTTACAAAAAGAGTTTGATGTTACTTTGCTTGAAGCAAGAGATCGCATTGGTGGGAGGATTTACTCACAAGACGGACACGATCTTGGGCCATCTTGGATCTGGCCGCATCATACAAATATGCAAGCTCTTTTAAATAATCTGGGCTTGGAACTTTTTCGACAGTACGACAAAGGGTATGCTCTTTTTGATACGCAAAACAAAGTTGAACATTTCTCTCCTCCGCCATCATCGCCTTCGGCAAGAGTGGAGGGTTCTTTGTCAAAACTGATAGAAAAACTTTCTAAAACTCTTACAAATACGCAAATAATTTTAGAGCAAGAACTCTTACATGTAAAGCTTCAAGACAATGCCATCATCGCTACGACACAAAGCCGATCTTATGAAAGTGATTATCTTATCATGACCTTGCCTCCAAGACTCTGCACTCAAGTGACGTACGATCCACCCTTAGAAAAATCTCTTCAAGAAACAATGCAAGCCACTCAGACATGGATGGGCAACAGTGCAAAATGTGTTGTGGAATTTAGCTCTGCATTTTGGAGAGAAAAGGGACTTAGCGGTTTTGTATTTTCAAATCAAGGACCACTCAGTGAGATCCATGATGCGTGTACTGAAGATAAAGCCGCACTTTTTGGTTTTGTAAGTCTAAATGTAAACGCGGATGAGATGAAAACCAAAGTCATAGATCAAATGGTACGGATTTTTGGTATTGACCCAAGTGAGATCAAAGCTGTTTATTTTCTCGACTGGAAAGAGGAGCGTTTTACTTCTGTGAAAGAAGATCGAAATTCCTTAAGTTCACATCCATCCTATGGCATCGATGCCCAGCATTTTGAGGGAAAACTACTTTTTAGCTCGACAGAGTTTTCTTATAAAGAGGGCGGTTATCTTGAAGGTGCACTTATTAATGCTAAGAAAATTGCACAGAAGCTTTTAGTTAAAAATCTATAGACTGACAAAATAGTTCTACAAACTCTCTAAAAGACACGATATAATTGATTCAAATTTTTGGAGGTGTAACATGAAAGTAGCCATAACGGGTGCGAGCGGTTTTGTAGGAACGGCTCTACAAAAAATATTTCCAGAGTGTGTTTCAATAGGTCGTAACGATGATGAGGTGAAAATTTTACAAAAACTTCAGGGCGTGGATGTTGTCATCAATCTTGCGGGCGCGCCTATCATCAAAAAGTGGAATGAGAAGTATAAAAAAGTGCTTTATTCGAGCCGTATAGACACGACAACAATACTTGTGAGTGCGATAAATAAAAGTGATGTAAAACAGTTTATCTCCACTTCGGCCATTGGAATCTATCCTGATGATAAAGCGTGTGATGAAACCACACAAGAGATAGCGCCGGATTTTTTAGGCACTTTGGCATCTGCATGGGAAGCAGAAGCGCTTACATGTAACAAGCCTACGACTATTCTTCGTTTTGGTGTGATCATGGGAGCAAATGGTGGAGCGCTTTCACAGATGCTTCTTCCGTTTCGCCTTGGTGTCGGTGGCATTATCGGTGATGGGAAAATGATGACAAGCTGGATTGACTTGGATGATCTGATGCGAATATATGAGTTTGTGATAGAAAATAAACTCGAAGGAATCTTCAACGCTACCGCTCCACAGCCTGTTTCAAACTATAAGTTTACAAAATCATTAGGAAGTGTCTTGCATCGCCCAACGATTTTTCCTTTGCCGGTATTTGTCTTAAAACTCATCTACGGCGAAGCTTCCACGGTGCTCACAGGATCAAAAGAGATCTATCCGCGCGCTTTGATGAGTGCTGGATTTAAATTTCGTTATAACGATATCTATTCCTCTTTAAGCCATATTCTTGGCTAAAAGAGTTTTTTAAGCGAGTTGCACAAACTGTGTGAGTTCTGAAAATACGACAGCTCTGTAGTCATTTGTGAGCATTTTTTCTATCATTTGAGCGAGATTTTCGTTTACATGTAAGCCTTCTAAGGCTATTTTTCTTATGTCTTCTGGCTTTTCTCTTTTGTTCTCATTTGTAAATCTTGCATACGCCGAGTAAGGCTCTCTTTTTGCAAGGGTAAAATAGAGTTTACGTCCTAGCTCAAAGAGTTCGAACTCCTCATTTTTACCTGTATTGCCTATTTTATTTATATCGATTTCTAGCGCTATATTTTGAGCTCTTAGATATGCGTTTAACTGCATAAAAAATCCTATATACGCAGAAGTGTAGTTGTTTAAAACTCTGTCGTGAAACTTTTCAAAAGGTTCATTTTTTAAGCGTAATTTTTTGTATTCAAGCATGAGACTTTCCACATAAAAACGGGCAAATCTCAGAGGAGCGGCTTTGATGACGCTGTAACCTTCCAATCCTTCACTTACAAGCTTTCCACCAAGTGAGATATGAACGCCATCTTCTGTTACGCCATTCACTTTTGCCTTACATCCCTCAAAGCCGACATCGCCAAGTCCATGAAGTCCGCATCCTTTGACACATGCAGACCAATACATTCTCACGCGTCCCTCTTCAAGAGGCACGGCTTCACCCAAATATGTCGCCATATCGATAGCGTCTTGTTTGTTTTCTATAACGCCAAATGAACAGTGTTTTGTTCCCGCACATGCGATGAGGTTGTTAAAGTAGGGCGTATTGATGTTTTTGTATTTCTCGAAAAAGCTCTCGCTTAAAAGTGAAGGCACATCTTTTACACCCAAGATATAGATATTTTGACCTGTGCTAAATCTTACTTCTCCATTGCCATATTTCTCACTCAGATCGCTTACATGTAAGAGATCGCTTCCGCTAAAAATCCCCGATGGAACGACTATATGCACACCAAAACTTCCATCTCGAAGTTGAACTTTTCCGTGGTCGGCGTCGGAGAAATCAAGAGCCGTCATTGTTTCCCCTGCAGTTGCAAAGTCAATGTCGGCATTTTCACGAATTGCAGAGCTGATCTCGCTCATGCCGACCTCTTCTATTAAGTAATTGAGGCGGTTTTTGTTTCTATTATCACGAAAACCAAAGCGTTTGAAAAGATCGACGATAGACGCATAAGCGCATGTAACCTCTTCATGAGAAGATAAAAAGATATCTGCACTCTTTGCTACTTCGCCCACTTTTCCGCCAAGATACATGTTGTATCCATACACTCCATCTTTTTGAGCGAGGATAAAACAGCAGTCGTGCCCAAAGACGTTACATCTGTTTGAGAGTGAGCCTGAGATAGAAGTGTTAAACTTTCTTGGAAGCGCGCTTATCCACGCAGGATCGTGTAAAAACTGGCTTTGGAGTTTTTCCAAAAGGCTCTGTGATTCTAAAACATTATCAAATGCATATTTGTCCAAAGGATCGTTGACGATATTTCTAAAGTTATCAACACCTGTTTGAAAAGAGTCGATGCCGACTTCCTGTAAACGTCGCAGAAGTGTAGGGATGTTTTCTATATCTAAGTATCGCAATTCTATCTGCGCGCGAGTGGTAATGTCTATATAGTCCTGTCCGAAATCCCGTGCGACTTCGCCGATAGCTTTCGCTTGAGTAGAGTTTAAATGTCCTCCCGCAACACGAACGCGCATCATAAACTGCTTGGGTGTCAGTCCATCTTTGTCATAGATACCAAAACATTTGAGAAAATATTTTTTATCTTCATCAGGAATGGAATCGTAGCCGTTTTGTGCATACTCATCGAGTTTTGAAAACACATCCATCGGATTTTTGAGGATTTTTATCTCTTCTATCTTATTGACTTTTTTACTTCTTGCGATAAACGCTTCTTCTAGCTTTTGCATTATTCTTCTCCAAGTATTGTGCAGAAATCTTAACATCCATTTAATGTAAAATTAACAATTAGTTGATTAAATTTTAATCAATAAGATGGTTATTTTAAAGTTACTTTGTTGCTATACTTTTGCTGTTTGAAAGTAGTTAATGAAAAATTAAGTTTAAGGAAGATGAGATGGCGGGTTTTAAAGAGTTAAAAGGACAGGGACATTGGCCGACATTATTGGCGGCATTTTTGTATTTTGATTTTAGTTTTATGGTGTGGACTATGCTTGGGCCACTCGCAACGGAGATAGGTGAGTCATTGGCAGCTGGTGGATTTGTGATGAGTGCTTCAGCAAAAGCGACTCTTCTTTCTATTCCTATTCTTTCAGGTGCGATTCTTCGTATAGTGCTCGGGTTTGGTGTAGATAAGTTTGGTGCAAAAGCGACGGCACTTGTTTCTCAAGCTATTGTTATCGCTGTGCTGTTTTATGCATATTTCAGAGGTGAGGGCATTTCTTATAATGAACTTATAATGGTTGCGTTTGGTCTTGGTTTTGCAGGTGCATCGTTTGCAGTTGCTCTGCCTCAAGCTGGTCAGTGGTATCCGCCGAAGCTTCAAGGTGTTGTTCTTGGAATTGCAGGTGCTGGAAATATCGGTGTGGTTATCGACTTTCTTTTTGCTCCAAAGATCGCGCAGTTTTGGGGATGGCAGTCGGTATTTTTAGTTGGCGCTGTGCTTTCAAGCATCATCTTTGTGACATACATGTTTATGGCAAAAAATGCTCCTCTTGAAGTGTATACGCCGCGTCCAAAAAAATTAAAAGATTACGGAAAATTACTCAAAGACAAAGATACTTGGTGGTTTAACCTTTTTTATGCGGTGAGTTTTGGTGGGTTTGTTGGATTTGCTGGATATATGAAAGTGTATTTGATGGGTACGTACGAAGCTGATATGAGTGCTTTTGGTCTTGACTTTTTAGATGAGAGTAATGTCAAAGTCGTAGCAGGTTATTTTGGAGCTTTATGTATCTTTGCAGGCGCCGTCCTTCGTCCAGTTGGTGGAGCTATAGCAGATAAAATGGGTGGAGTAAAATCACTTTATTTCTTTTATACAACGGTAGCTGCAATGGCAATACTAAGTGCGGCTATCACATTGCCGTTTTATTTTGCGATCTTAGTAATGTTTTTGATCATGGCAAATCTTGGTATGGCAAACGGTGCGGTATTTCAGCTTGTGCCTCAAAGGTTTGGAAAAGATATCGGTATAATGACGGGAATTATAGGTGCGGCTGGCGGTCTTGGCGGATCAGCGCTTATCCAGACTTTTGGATGGAGTAAAGGTGTATTTGATGGCTACTGGGCTGGATTTACACTTTTTGCAGGAGTTGTTTTACTTGCAATACTAGGTATTAGTTTTGTTAAAACAAGATGGAGAACTACTTGGGGTTTACAAGCCGGCGGTAGAATTTAAGGAGAGACGATGACCAACATAAAAAGTTCAGGATTTACCCTTGCAAAGGGAAAAAAACTTGTTGGTGATGATGTTTATGAAGTAAAAACGCTTGGCGATCTTACCATCGCCATAGTGTGTGATGGTGTAGGAAGTGCCTCTGGCGGACGTGAAGCGGCACAAAGAGTTACTTCTTATCTTATTAATAACTTCAAAACACGTCCAAAAAGCTGGAGCATCGAAAAATCAATCCTCACCTTTGTAGAATCGATCAACTCTATTCTTTATCAAGAATCACAGATCAATTATGAGGCTTCAGAACTTGTTACCACTCTCGCACTTATTGTTATAGAGGGAAATCATCTTTATGGCGTTAATGTCGGTGATAGCAGAGTTTACATGCACAGAGAAAATGAGCTCACGCAACTCTCACAAGATCATGCGATGCAAGAGAGTGGATACGAGGGCGTTCTCACTGAAGCGATAGGAATCTCTAAAGAAGTTTCTCCCTATTATTTTGAAAATATTGTTCAAAAAAATGACAAGATTTTGCTTTGCAGTGATGGGCTTTATAGCATAATGGACAATAGACGCCTTATAAGCGGCTTGCCTTTTGGTGCGCATGGCTTAGTTAAAAAAGCAAGTAAGATCATGCAACACGACCTGCCAGATGATACGACAGCAGTGGTTGTGGAGATACTTAAAGCGGATGAACTTGTTATCTTAAAACAGCAAATTTTACCGATTCCTGAAACTTTGAAAAAAGGGCAGATCATAGATGGATTTGTTTTAGAAGAGTCACTGATTCAAAATAACCGAACTTGGAGATGTTCTAAAAAATCAAGAGAATATGTCATCAAATTTGCCCCCCTTGAAGCACTTGACGATGAAGCTGTGATAGATCTTTATGTCAAAGAAGCATGGAATGCCAAAAGACTGAGATCTAAGTTCTTCCCTAAAGCGGTGATTCCTAGAAAACGAAGTTCTCGTTATTACATTATGCAACTTATAGGCGGCGAAGATCTTAATAGCTATTTTCGTAAACGGCAGTTAAGCATCGATGCTACGATAGAACTAGCCAAAACTCTTTTAAATATGTCGCAATATCTACTCAAACTTGACCTTGTACACGGTGATATCAAAACAAATAATGTCATGATATTGATAGGTGAGACGATAAAATTTAAGATCATCGATTTTGGAAGTGTCACTGAGATATTTTCAAGCGATTCACGAGCGGGAACACCAAGTTATCTTTCTCCACAAAGGTTTCAAAACGAAGCTATGAGTGAAACAACGGAGATATTTTCTATCGGTGTTTTACTCTACGTAGCACTCACGAAAAAATATCCTTACGGCGAGATTGAGCCTTTTGTTACACCAGTTTTTAAAGAGGCAAAAAAGCCAAGCGTTTATAACAAAAATATTCCTGCATGGCTGGACAGTGTGATTCTTCGCTCCATTGCTATCGAGACAGACAGAAGATATCAGCACTATTCAGAGATGCTCTATGAGCTACAAAATCCCTTACATGTAAAGCCATTTTTTCCAAAAAACAGCTCTATCATCCAAAGATCGCCTTTGCTATTTTATAGAACTGCGTTTATAGTGATGTTTGTACTTAATCTTGTTTTACTTTTTTATATTGTTTTACATTAAAATCTGCAATCGTATAAAAAAGACGACACCTTTAGTTAGATTCTATAGCATCAAATGAATTTGAAAAAAGGTATAATCTAAACCTTAACAAGCAATGGATTTCAACTGAATAAATAACTGTTTAGAAAATATGATCATTAATAAAATATGGATAAGTCTAACAGAAATGGAAAAAAAAACTTTCATGTCACAAAATACTATGCAACTACAATCCCAAGAGAAAGAAAAACGTGAAGCAGAACTGATTCTTGCGAATAAAGAACTTGCCTTTCAAAATGAAGAGAAAGAAAAACGCGCAGCAGAGCTGATTCTTGCGAATAAAGAACTTGTTTTTCAAAATAAACAAAAAGAAAAACGCGCAGCCGAAATGATTCTTGCCAAAGAATATGAAAGAAAACTCACTGCTCTTAATGTAAAATTATCTTCTATTACTGATACTATTTATGATACTTTGTACACCTTGGATGTTAATGGCGTTATTCAAAGCGTAAACAAAGCAGCTGTAAAAAATTTGGGATACTCAGAGCAAGAGATGATAGGTGCTTGTGCACACGACCTGTTTCATTATGAATATCAAGATGCAAAAAAAGTTTCTGCAGATCAATGTGCAATACACACTGCAATCAAAGAATTAAAAAGCTATTTTGGAGAGCAAAAATTTATTAAAAAAGATGGAACCCTCATTGATGTAGAAATCTCTAGTAACCCTTTGATAATAGATAATAAAATGATAGGAAGTGTTACGGTCTGCCGTGATATTAAAATCCAAAAAGAAGCACTCAAGTTACTCGAAGATGCTAAGAGTTTAGCCGAAGAATCTAACCGCTTAAAAAGTGACTTTCTTGCCAATATGTCACATGAGATTAGAACGCCTATGAATGCAGTTATGGGGCTCTCTAAACTATTACTTGATACTCCTTTATTGGAGATGCAAAAAAACTATGCTGAGAATATTTATAAATCATCGAACGCTCTTCTTGATATCTTAAATGAAATTTTAGATTTTTCTAAAATAGAAGCAAATCGTTTGGAAATTGAAAATTACCCATTTCAGACACAAGAGCTGATGGAGCAGATAAATATACTTTTTGGAGTAGCAGCTACTCAAAAAAATTTAGAACTTATTTTTGACATCGAACCAAATGTTCCTGAGGTTATAGATGGCGACAAGATGCGTTTATCACAAGTTATAGGAAATCTTGTGGGCAATGCTATTAAATTTACACAAAAGGGTGCAATCCACATTCGAGTAGATACTCTTTTTGATAAAGAAAAAACTTTTCTTGAAATATTTGTAAGAGATACTGGTATTGGAATAGATGAAGAGAAGTTGAAAAAACTGTTTCAGCCTTTTGTCCAAGCGGACAGTTCAACGACAAGAAAATATGGAGGAACAGGACTTGGTCTTGTGATCTCAAAAAAACTCGTTGAACTTATGGGTGGAGAAATAAAAGTAATAAGTACACTGGGCAAGGGAAGCACGTTTTCTTTTAAAGTACCACTTTCAAAAACAAGAGAAAAAAATATAGTAAAACATTCTTATGATTTAAAAGTCAGTACGTACAATAACAGTTATCTCTCTTTTATAGCGCCTATAAAAAATAAGAGAGTACTTCTAGTGGAAGATAATGAGACAAACCGTATCGTAGCAAGGGGATTTTTAGAAAAAATGGGACTTATTATAACTATAGCTGAAGATGGACAGATAGCTTTAGATAAAGTCGCACAAGAAGATTTTGATCTGATTTTGATGGATATTCAAATGCCAAATATGAATGGACTTGAAGCTGCGAAAAAACTTCGTAGAAACGGCTTTAAAAAACCAATCATCGCTATGACGGCAGCAGCTATGCAAAGTGATAAAGACGCGACGAAACAAGCTGGAATGGATGATCATGTCGCAAAACCGATAGATGATGAAGAACTCGCATTTACTCTCTTAAGATATCTTGATGCAGAGGCATATTTAAACATTCAAAAAGAGCTCGGCCACAGCACAAGAGTCAAGAAAAAAGAGGATGAAAAATTTACATTTGAAGGTGTTAAAGAGCATTTGAGCGGAGATGAAAATCTTATGCAAAAATCACTCAGTGCTTTTTCTTATGATTTACAAACTATTGAAGATGACTTTAAAAAGGCTATGGTAAGCAAAGATGTAGAAAGCTTTAAAGCGCTTGCGCATAAAATTCAAGGTGCCGCAGGGAACCTCAAAGCCCTGAAATTACAAAAATTGGCACAAGAGTATGAGGTAAATTTAAAGGATGAAAATGAGGCCTCTAATAGAACATTACTTCAAGAATTGGCAAGTGTTAGAAAATTAACTGATAAATTCTTATCTCAGTTGCAAGAAATACCGAAAAAAACTTATGAACTTAAAATAGAGGAACTCTCAGAGTGTATAAGAACAATTTCCCAAAAGTTAAAAAAACATCGTCTCTTGGATGATGAAACAGTTCAAACACTTCTGCAAAACGGTATAGATACCACTTTGTATGACAAACTGAGTCATCAGATCAATGCCTTTGATTATGCCAGCGCACAAGAAACATTACAGGTAATAGCAAGTAAATATGGAGTGATTTATGAATAAAAATACTGTTTTAATTGTTGATGATACAGCTGCCAATATTAGAGTATTAGCAGGAATACTTTCAGAAGAATATGAAATACTTATAGCTACTTCAGGCAAAGATGCTTTACATCTTCTAGAAGTGGAGAAAGTAGATCTGATTTTACTTGATATTATGATGCCTGAGATGGATGGTTATAAAGTATGTAAAGCGCTTAAAGAGAATCCCCAAACATCTAAAATACCCGTTATTTTTGTAACCGCTCTTAATTCTGCTGATGCTGAGATTAAAGGCTTACATGTAGGTGCGGTTGATTTTATAACGAAGCCTTTTAATAATGTCGTGGTTCAAGCAAGAGTGAGAACACATATAAAACTTTATGAACAAAGTCTCTTGCTTGAAGAACTTGCTAGAAAAGATGCTCTAACAGGAATTGCAAACCGTAGAGAGTATGATGAACGATTGGCCATGGAGTATAATCGGGCAAAAAGAAGCAGAAGCGAACTTTCTCTCATTATGATGGATATCGATTTTTTTAAAAAATATAACGACACTTATGGCCACGGAATGGGAGATGAGTGTCTGCGCAAAGTAGCAAAAGCGATCAATTCTCTTCCAAAACGAGTTACAGATCTTTTTGCACGCTATGGAGGAGAGGAGTTTATGCTTATCTTACCAGAAACTTCGCAGCAACAAGCATATAAAATAGCTCAAGGGATTCAAAAAGTGGTCAGAATACTTGCAATAGAGCATAAAGCATCCGATGTAAAATCCTATATAACACTAAGTATTGGTATAGCATCTTTGTATCTTGGAGAAGATCAAACTCCTTTAAGATTAGCAAAAGCAGTTGATGATGCTCTTTATAAAGCAAAAGAAAATGGTAGAGATCAAATATTTTTAGAGGAGATCTAAAAAATGTATAAAAAGAAAAAAGAAAATATTTTGATGATAGACGATGTAGCATCAAACTTGCATTTACTTTCGCAAATATTTAAAGATGATTATAATGTTTTTATAGCAACAGATGGCCAAATGGGGCTAGAAATCGCTCTTGGTGATATGAAACCAGATATTATCCTTTTAGATATTATGATGCCCTCTATGAACGGATATGAAGTACTTAAAAAATTAAAAGAAAATTCAGTCACTTCTTCTATTCCTATCATTTTTTTAACGGCACTTGAAACACAAGAATCTCAAGAGTATGGCTTCTCTTTGGGAGCGGTGGATTATATTACCAAACCCTACAATCCAAAACTTGTAAAAAGAAGAGTCGAAACTCACCTTCGCCTCAATACACTTTATAATGAAGTCGTTACTGAAAATGCGATGCTTTCTTCTAAAATAGCTATGCTTGAGTCGATTGATAGTAAAAATCAGGTAAATCTTTTTCACAAACTTTTTGACACGACTAGAGATGGTGTTGTTTTGACAGATGCGGATGAAAAGATTATCAGCATCAATGAGGCCTACACAGAGATTACTGGCTACGCCATTGGCGAGGTAAAAGAGCAAACATCAAGGATGCTCAAATCCGATCGTCAGAATAAAACGTTTTATGAAAAGATGTGGGAAAGTCTTGAGACAAAAGGGATATGGAGCGGTGAAGTCTATAACCGTAGAAAAAATGGAGAGATCTATCAAGAGATACTTAGTATTAGTGCTATTTATAATCAAAGTGGGATTGTAATCTATTATCTAGGTGTCTTTAGTGATATTACCTATCTTAAAAGAGCCAAAGAGACAATTGATAGACTTAAACTCCATGATCATCTTACAGGACTTCCAAACAGGCTTCTTTTTACTGAATACCTCAATCACATACTCGGCAGTGCGAAAGCAACTGGAAAATTTGGAGCTGCTCTTAGTTTTGATATTAATAATTTCAGACAGATCAATATTTTAGGTGGAATCAATCTTGGAGATCAGATTTTAAAAAAGGTAGCTGTGGCAATCACATCTTTGGTAGATAAAGGAACTATTGTCTCCCACATGAATTCTGACCTCTTTGCAATTGTCTTTGCAAATCTCTTTGTTTCCAAGGAAGAAGCTGGCCATTTTATCTTTAATCAGGCATTAAAAATTGAACAGACTTTTCAGCAAATTTCTATGGAGCTTGAAGATGACAGCTATAAGTTGCGTCCAAGTATCGGGATGAGTATTATTGATGGCGAGCAGAAGAATTTAGTCGTCCCTGATGTGATTCGAGAACTTGAATCTGCTCGTTTTGAAGCAAAAAAATCACAAACTGAGAATATAGTGCTTTATGATAAAGAACTTGAAGTCGCACTTAAAAAGAAAATAGTGCAAGAACAAGAGCTCTATGCTGCAGTCAAACAGAAAAATTTTGAGCTTTTTGTACAAGAACAATTTGATAGGGAAAAAAGGCTCAAAGGTCTGGAAATTTTAATCCGCTGGCCTCATGAAACTAAAGGATATATTTCACCTACAGAGTTTATTCCCTTGGCTGAAGCTAATGGACTTATCTTAAAAATCGATATGTGGGTGTTGACATCGAGCTTTGCTTTGCTTCAAAAGATGAAAAATGAGTATAAAATAGATGTACGAATTTCTGTAAATGTGAGTGCACAAGAGTTTAAAAATAAAGAGTTTGTAGAGAGTATAAAGGGCTTATGCGATTTGTATGAGTATGAAGCGGGACACATGTTGATTGAAATCACAGAGTATATGATGATTAACGATATCGATGAGGTAATCAATACAGCTCATGATCTTAAATTACTTGGTATCGGAATATCCATAGATGATTTTGGAACAGGCTATTCAAACCTGCATTACATGCAATATCTTCCAATCACAGAGCTCAAAATTGACAAAAGCTTTATTGACACTTTACTAGAAGATGAAAATAGTCAAAATATTGTAGAGATTATCAATGAACTCTCCAAGCGCTTTAAGTATGAGCTCATTGTCGAGGGTGTAGAAACGCAGGAACAAGCCGAGTGGATTTTCAATATGAATCCCCAAGCAATCATTCAAGGTTATCTCTATTCAAAACCTATTTCTGTAAAAAGTTGGTTAGAGAATTTGTAAATTATCAGATTTTCTCGCTCTTTTTAAAAATAAAATATTCTATAAAACGATACTTATATTCATTGTTATAGACTTATAGAGCTTTTCATTTAAATTTCTGTAAAATCTTATTATATTTGTTAGTATAAAAGGGGATTTTTATGAAAGAAGTGATTAATCTTTATAAACGTCATAAAGTTACGGTAGATAATTTTGTAGAAACATTAGTAAAAAGTTTCCCAAGTGATTATATAAGATATGCAGACCGCATTTTAAAACAGCATCATTTTATTCAGCTTATTTATGGCGTTGATGAAAGTTTTGTGCAAGTAACACCCATCGTTTGTAGGCGAGAGAGTGATGAAAAACAGATTGGAAGTGAAAAGAGTCACTATTTTCACAAGATGGAACTCGATGAACATGGGTTTTATATTTCCACCCCTTACATACACTACCGCACGGGAAAAGCGAGTATTTCAGTTGTAAGAAAAGAGGGCGATAAATATTTTGTTTTTGATATTCATTTGATTGAACTTTTAGAAGAGCTCAAACTTATCGAGTTTAACAGTACCCATGACAAAGTGAAACGGAGTGTTTATTTTCTCGGTTCGACGCTCTTGGCACTTGTTGCTCTAGCGTTAATAGGTTATGGTGGATTTGTATTTTTTAAAATCCTCTTTACGTTTGAAGATGCCACATTTTTACATGATATTTTTAAATCCATCATAGCCGTGACTTTGGGACTCGCTATTTATGATTTGTCAAAACAGATCTTTGAGCATGAAGTTGTTTTTCAATCATTTCATCATCCCGAGGGGAAACAGTATCAGGTTTTAGGCAAATTTATGATCTCTATCATCATCGCTTTGTCTATTGAAACATTGATGGTCGTCTTTAAAATCGCTCTTGATGATTATAAAAATCTCTCTTCAGCGTTTTATTTGATGGTGGGAACGACAATGCTTTTTGTTGCACTTGGGTATTTTTATAAAACTATCAATGCGGCAAGTTGTAAAGAGGTAGAGTAAAAAAACTCTCACAAAACGACAAATTAGCTCTACGAAAATCCTCCTCTCTTTCATATAATCTCTTATAAATATTAGGAGATCCTTATGAAAGTCGTACTTACTATTGCAGGTTCAGATTCTAGCGGAGGTGCTGGAATTCAAGCTGATTTAAAAACTTTTGAAGCCTTCGGTGTGTTTGGCACCTCTGTCATTACTGTGCTTACTGCTCAAAATACTACGGGTGTCAGCGCCATCTCAGAGCTTAGTGTTGATTTTATCAAAGCGCAGTTGCAAGCCATCAAAGATGATTTTGAGATAGCAGCCGTGAAAGTTGGAATGCTTTACTCCAAAGAGATTATTGAGTGTATTGGCGAGTTTTTGCGTGAGTTAAAAGTGCCTATAGTTCTTGATCCTATTTGTATTTCTAAAGTTGGCTCACCGTTACTTCAAGACGATGCCATAGATGCACTCAAAGAGGTGTTTTCTTACGCAACAGTAGTCACTCCAAACGCCTATGAGGCAGAGAAACTTTTTGGCTACAGCTTTGGCGATACTGACTCTTTGCAAAATATCATCAATTCAGGTATTACGGTGCTTGTAAAAAACCAGACTTTAGAACTTGCAAATGAGAAAAAAAGTGTCGATCAGCTCATCTTTGGACATCAAAGAAGAGTCTTTAGCACAAGAAGAATCGAGAGTACAAATCTCCACGGAACGGGATGCTCATACTCAAGTGCTATTGCGGCAAATCTTGCACTTGGACATCCACTTGATAAGGCGATAGAGATCTCAAAAGAGTTTATCTATAACGCAATCCTTACTGCTCCTCGTATCGGTCATGGCGCAGGACCAATTAACCATAAAATGGGAGTTTTAAATGTCCAATAGACTCCAAGGACTTTACGCCATCACCGATGAAAAACTCACTCCCGATGATGTGGTTGCACTCAAAGTGGAAGAGGCTCTTGTCAGCGGTGTAAAGATCATCCAGTATAGAAACAAGAGTAAAAATGATGATGACGTAGAGCTTACATGTAGGGCTTTGCAAACTCTTTGCACAAAGTACGGCGCACTTTTTATCATTGATGACAGACCACATTTGGCGCAAAAAATAGGAGCTGATGGCTTACATGTAGGCAAAGATGATATGCCTTTTTGTGAAGCAAGAGCGATCTTTACGAAAGGCATCATCGGAGTGTCTTGCTATGGAAGTATCAAAAAAGCCAAAGAGGCAGAGAGTGAAGGTGCGGACTATGTGGCATTTGGATCATTTTTTACCTCGCCGACCAAGCCTCATTCAGGCATCGTCTCATTAAGTGTTTTACAAAAAGCAAAAGAACAGCTGAGTATTCCCGTGTGTGCCATAGGCGGCATTGATACGACAAATATTGACCTCATTGCACAGCATAAACCCGATATGATCTCTTGTGTGAGTTCTGTCTTTGATGGAAATATTACACAAAATATACTAATGTTAGAAAAAGGAATGAGAAGATGAATTTAGCAGTTTCAGCATGTTTACTCGGAGAGAAAGTACGTTTTGATGGTGGGCATAAAAAAGATGATTTTGTCACAAAGCAGATATCAAAATATGCTTCATTTGTCTCTTTTTGCCCCGAAGCTTTAGCTTTTGGTACGCCTCGACCTTCACTTCGTATCATCAGCGATGGCGAAAATGAAAAGATCATATCAAACAAAACTGGCGATGATCTTACTCAGACGATGATCGATGTTTCAAACACTGAAATCGAAAAAATAAAACAAAGTCCACTTACAGGTATCATCTTCAAATCCCGTTCTCCAAGCTGTGGGATGATGAGTGCGAAAAAGTACCTTGAAAATGGTTTTAATGATGGAAAAACAGATGGTATATTTATGAAAATGTGTCGTGAACATTTTCCGCTTTTGCCTATGGAAGAGGAGGGCAGACTTCAAGATGCGTGGCTAAGAGAAAACTTTATGATGCAGCTTTTTGCCTATGATTCTATAGAAAAATTAAAAGAAAACTCTTGTGATATGAACTCTCTTGTGAAGTTTCATACAAAAAATAAATTTTTACTTCAGGCAAAAAATGAGAAGCTCTATCGTGAGCTTGGGAACATCGTAGCAAATCATGAAACTCTTCCTTTTAGTGAGCTTTTTGAAAACTATGAGCAAAAGTTCAAACTTATAATCTCTAAAAAAAGCTCTTTTAAAAAAAATAGAAATGTCTTAGAACATATGGCTGGATTTTTCAAAAAAGATCTGAGTAAAGTGGAAAAAGAGGTCGTGCATGAACATATAAAAGAGTATGCAGATAAGTTAGTACCGATCATCGTGCCATTAAGCACCATCAAGCTTTTTGCACAAAAATACAACACCACATATCTACTAGATCAGACGTTTTTAGAACCATATCCAAAAGAGTTGGCTCTTCGTTCGAGCATCGACAGCTCTAAATAATGAAACGTATCCTTTGGTTTCGCCGTGATCTAAGAGTCAGCGACAATTCGCTGCTCTCACTTGGCGGAGAAGTGTTGCCCATCTTCATCTTTGATACCAATATTTTAGACCTCTTAGATGCCAGCGATAGACGAGTAAGCATCATCTTTGATGCAGTTGTGAAACTAAAATCTGATCTCAAAGAGATCGGACTTGATCTTAAAATCTATTATGGTAAACCTGTAGAGATTTTACGTCACCTCGCAATACTTGGATTTGATGAGGTGTGTGCAAGTGGAGATTATGACGCGTATGCAAAACAAAGAGATCTCGAGGTTTCGCAGTTTATTCATTTTAGATATTTGAGTGACACGTATATTTTTAAGCCTCGTGAGGTTTTAAAAGATGACGGTTCGCCATATCTGGTGTTTACTCCTTTTTATAAAAAAGCTTTGAAACTCTTAGAAAATAAAGAGTTATGTCAAAAAGAGATAGCTAGCCATACGCTTCATACTATTTGCTATGATGGGATTTCAACCTTTAAAAATAGTATATTTGTTCAGTTGGATTTAGAGATAAATACTCTTGGATTTCAAAGTATTGCTTTGATGAGAAAACCCTTACATGCGAAGTGCCCTGCGGGTGTAAGCCTTCAAGAGCTTGCAGAAAAACTTCCAGAGTATAAAGAAAAGCGAGATTTTCTAAGCATCGATGCCACTTCAGACCTGAGCATTGAACTTCGTTTTGGTACACTTGGAGTAAAAGAATTGCTTCGTTTTGTCCAAGGATTAGAGGGAAGTGAAGATTTTATCCGTCAGCTTATTTTTCGCGATTTTTATGCGTATTTACTTTTTCATTTTCCTCGCATAGAGAAAGAAAACTATAAATACAGTTTTAACGGCATAGAAGATAAGCAAAAGTATGAGGTATTTTGTAGTGCAAAAATAGGTGTGCCCATCATTGATGCCGCCATTACGCAACTCATTACAACAGGAGAGATGCACAACCGCGCTCGCATGATAGTCGCCTCTTTTTTTACAAAAGATTTGTTACTTCCGTGGCAATGGGGCGAGAAGTTTTTCGCAGAACATCTATTGGATTATGACAAAGCAAGCAATGTTCTTTCTTGGCAGTGGAGCGCAGGCACAGGAGTTGATCCACAGCCCTATTTTAGGGTTTTCAATCCCTATTTACAAGCGAAAAAGTTTGATAAAGATGCTGTTTATATTAAACAATATCTGCCTCAACTCTTAGATATAAATCCGAAAAATCTTTATGATGAAGAGTGGCTTTTAAACGCACACTTGCTAAACTATCCACAACCAATAGTGCGACATAAAGAGGCTTCAAAAGTCGCGATAGAAAGTTTCAAAAATTTAATCCAAAGGAAAGAAGATGATTAAAATTATACTGGCATTTGTAACACTTTTATTTGGAGGATGTTCTACTCATTATGCACCTCTAAAAACCGTTGAAAAAGTCGATGTGAACCGTTATCTTGGCACTTGGTATGAGATAGCTCGCTATGAGCATAGTTTTGAAAAAGGGTGTTCAGATGTCAGCGCAACTTATACACTAAAAAAAGATGGCAAGATCAATGTCCTCAATCAATGCCAAAAAGAAAATGGTACACATTCCACTGCAAATGGTGTAGCTTACGCGACAGATGAGAGTTTTTCAAAACTCAAAGTGAGCTTTTTTCGACCTTTTTATGGAGACTATCAGATACTCATCTTAGATGAAAATTATCAATATGTCGTTATCGGAGAACCTTCAAGAAAATATTTTTGGATACTCTCACGAACAAAAACACTCGATAAATCGATAGAAAAAGAGATCGTAGATACAATGCCCTCACTCGGATATGATGTATCAAAACTACTTTGGACAAAACAGAACTAAAATGAACTTTGGAGATACGCGATGCTAAATCTACAAGATATGAGACAAGATTATAAAAAAGCTGAACTGAGTGAGGAAAGTGTAAGCGAGAGCCCATTTGTGCAGTTTGAACAGTGGTTTGGCGATGCACAAAAATCTCAAGTGCTAGAGCCAAATTCTATGCTTTTAGCGACATGCGGAAATGATGCTATTCCAAATCTTCGCGCCGTTTTATTAAAGATCTTCGATGAAAGAGGGTTTGTATTTTTCACCAACTATCACAGCGATAAAGCTCGTGAAATAGAGGAAAATCCAAACGTTGCGGTTGAGTTTATATGGTTAGACTTAGAACGTCAAGTGAGAGTGCGTGGAAAATGTGAAAAGATAAGCACTGCTGAGTCTCTGAGCTACTTTTTAAAGCGTTCACGAGAGAGTCAAATAGGTGCTTGGGTGAGCGATCAAAGCAAGATTATCAGCTCAAGAAAGATGCTGATGATGCAGATAGAGAAGATGAAAGCTAAGTTTCAAAGCGGTGACGTTCCCTTGCCTGATTTTTGGGGTGGATATAGAATTCTTCCACAAAGCATTGAGTTTTGGCAAGGACGAGAGAGCAGACTTCATGACCGTATTTTATATACCAAAGAGGGTGAGAATTGGAAGATCAGCAGACTTGCGCCCTAAGGCTTACATCTAAATAAAATAGATACAATTTGAAAGATAAATTTAACAACTATGGAGTGACAATGCAGAACAATGAAACCTTAGAACTTTTAAAAAAACATGACCTTTTAAAGATCATAGATGATGAGCTTGATATCTACTTGGAGATCCCGCATGTGGCTTATGTAGAGGTCAAAAAACCTGATAGCAAAGCGATACTTTTTACCAATGTTGTCGATAGAAAAGCTGGCAAAAAATTTGACACGCCGATTTTGATGAACGTCTTTTGTTCACAAAAAGCGGTGGAGCTTCTTATCGGCGATGGCGACAAGATCGCCGCGCGTATCCAAGAGCTTTTACATATGAAACCTCCAGCGGGCTTTATGGACAAAATTTCAATGCTTGGAACTCTTTTTAATCTTAAATCGGTCTTTCCTAAAAAGCTGAGCAAAAAAGGGGAATGTCAAGAGATCATAAAGCTCGGGCTTGATGCCAAACTCAGTGAACTTCCAGTGCTTACAACGTGGGAGCAAGATGGTGGGCCTTTTATCACGATGGGGCAGGTCTATACAAAAAGTTTGGATGGCAAGATGAGTAATGTCGGGATGTACAGACTTCAGGTATATGATGACCACACACTTGGGATGCACTGGCAAATCCACAAAGATTCAAACCACTTCTTTCATGAGTATAAAAAAGCGGGTGTAAAGATGCCTGTTTCCATCGGTATCGGCGGTGATCCTATGTACATTTGGTGTGGTCAAGCTCCGCTTCCTATCGGTGTTTTTGAACTGCTTTTATATGGTTTTGTCAAAGGTAAAAATGCCCAGCTTGTGAAATCCATCACAAATGATATCTACATTCCTCGCGATGTGGACTTTGTGATTGAGGGATTTGTAGATGTCCAAAACCTTCGTATCGAAGGGCCTTTTGGGGATCATACGGGTTATTACACGCTTAAAGAGGAGTATCCTTTTATGAATGTGACCGCTATAACCCATAAAAAAGAGCCTATTTTTGCCGCAACTGTAGTGGGAAAACCGCCTTTGGAAGACAAATATATGGGACACGCCACAGAGCGCATCTTTTTGCCTCTTTTAAAGACGACAGCGCCTGATTTGCTTGACTACTATATGCCTGAAAACGGAGTGTTTCATAATCTCATTTTGGCAAAAATCAAGACACTTTACCCTGGACATGCACAGCAAACGATGCACGCTTTTTGGGGTGTGGGGCAGATGAGTTTTGTGAAACACGCCATCTTTGTAGGCGAAGATGCGCCTTCCCTTACAGAACATGACGCAGTGACAAGATACATCCTAAACAGAATTGACCTACATGATCTTTTTATCAGCCGTGGAGTCGTAGATGCACTTGATCATAGTTCAAATAAGTTTGCAGTGGGCGGAAAGCTTGGGATTGACTGTACGGGTGAAGAGATAAAAGAATCAGGAATCACGCTTTTAGATGATGTAGAGTTGTTGAACGAGATGCAAAAAATCTCTTCAAGCGTGAAAGATTTAAAGCAGTATTACACTGACACAAAAAACCCAATCTGTCTTATCAGCGTAGAAAAAAACAGATCGCAAAAAGAGCTTTTTGCTGAACTCAAACCACTTTTAGAACACATCAAAATTCTCATTATTGTGGATGAAAAAGATAACTATCTGGATAATCCGTACATGCTCATCTGGCGCGTAGTCAACAATATAGACGCTACACGTGATATCTTTTTTGACGCCAATAGCGTGTGTGTGGATGCAACAACAAAAAGTGAATTGGATGGCTTTATGCGAGAATGGCCAGATGACGTTACATGTACGCAAAGTGTCTTAGAGTCTTTAAAAGAAAGAAAAATTATCGATATCGATGATGCCTTTGAGCGAAAGTTTTTACTTTAATATCAACTGACAAATTCTCTCTACGAACGAAAAACATTAAAAGCTAAAATTCTCCATCTATGAGACGGTGGAGAAGAAAATGAAGATAAAAATAGCTTTAGAATGGTTCTTAAACCCCGACCATCTCCCTTTTATAGCAGGAATCACGACTGGAAGATATAAAGAGAGCGGACTTGAGGTCGAGATCATCGAGCCAGAGGAGCATTATGATGGTTTTGAGGTTTTAAAAAAGGGTGAAATAGACTTACATGTAAACGAACCTTTGCATCTGTATGAACACTATTTTGATGGACTCAAATCTCTTGGCTGTTTCTTTGAAACTCGCGGTGGCGTGATGATAAGAGCTGATCGAGTAGAAAAACTGCGTAACAATGAAAAGATAAAAATCACAACTCCAGCGGCAAATCCTGTCACAAACAAGATAGGTTTTGAGATACTCAGTCGCTATGCAAAGAAAAATGGTTTTTCACTCGACGTAGAAAATGTGGAGTTTGTTGAAACAGATTTTTGGCACATTACAAATATGAAAAATGATGAAAGTTTTGATGGGGCTTGGTTGTGCTTTTACAATTTTGAGGGAATCGAAGCGAAAATGGAAGGGTTTGAAAACCTTTTTGTTGATCAATTTGAATCGCCATATCCAAACTTCTCCGCACTTGAAATGATGACGACCCAAACTGTAATGGCGCAAAAGGGTGAGCAAATCTGTGAACTCATAAAAATCACAAACGAGATGGCAAAATATCTACAAGAAAACCCACAGGATGCGCAAAGCATTTACTACGAATACTCAAAAACACAGCCAAGTGAATTGATGGATAATATCATCATAGATACACTTTTAAGATTGAAAACCGACATCAAAGCAGATGCCGCGAAGTGGCTTGAACTTTATAAGTTTGTTGAAGAACTTGGTCTTGTAAGTTTAAGCCAAGAACAATATGATAACATTTGGATAACTCCCCAAAAATAAGGAAAAAAAAGATGAAAACATTTGAGATCAGTTCGCTTATAGATTGCAAGGTCGAAGAACTTTATGCTTTTCATCTTGATGTCACCAATCTTCCAAAGATCACTCCGCCAAATATGAAAGTGACACTTTTAAATAAAGTAGATTCCATCAAACGCGGCAGTGAGATCTATCTTAGAAATGTGCAGTATTTTTTGCCCACTTACTGGCGTGTGCGTGTGGATGAACTAAAAAAGCCAAACTTGCTTGTTGATTTGGCGGTAGAGTCGCCATTTTACTACTTCAGGCATCAGCATATCTTTACTCAAAAAGGTGAACTGTGCGAGCTTCGAGATGTTATTGAAATTACACTTCCGCTGGAGTTTATGACAAAATTTTTATATCCTTTTGTGCTAGGGCAGTTACAATCGATGTTTGAATATAGACATCGTGTTACAAAAAAAATATTGGAGAAAAAAAATGAGTATTTATGATTTTAAAGTGAAAACAATTGATGGACAAGAGATCACGCTAGAGAAGTATAAAGATAAGGTGATGCTCATTGTCAATGTGGCGAGTAAATGTGGATTTACACCGCAATATGAAGGTTTGGAAGCCTTACATGTAAGGTATGTCGAAGAAGGTCTTGGCGTGCTTGGATTTCCTTGTAACCAGTTTTTAGGACAAGAACCGGGAACTGAAGAGGAGATAAAAGAGTTTTGTACACTTAATTTTGGTGTAAATTTTGATATGTTTTCTAAAATAGACGTAAACGGTGAGAACGCTCATCCTCTTTATAAATATCTCAAAGGCGAAGCTGAAGGAGTTTTGGGAACTGAGGCGATCAAATGGAACTTTACAAAGTTTTTAGTCGATAAAAATGGCAAAGTAGTAAAACGCTACGCACCCTCAACCACGCCTCAAGAGATGGATGAAGATATAAGAAAACTGCTTTAAATCACATCAATCTACAAATAAAGCCTACGAATAAAAACATATAAATCATAAACTTCTTTTATCAATGTGTAAAAGGATTTATGATGTTATGTACTAAATGCAATGAAACTTTTGACATAAGACAACAGCCTTCAAAAATATACTGGATGAGTGAGTTTGTTGAACTTTCTCAAAAAAGCAGACTTTTTGTTGAAAAGATGGGCTTTGAAGTCTTAGATCATGAAGGTATATCTTATATCGAAGTTGAAAAGACTAAACAGTTTTTTACAGATAATGTTGTTCTTATCGCTGAACATTTTAATGACCTGGAACGTAACTCCATTCGGCTTGTCATCGCTTATGAAGAAGATAGTTTTAACTTTCATTCAGTTTTGGGTGCAAAAAATCTTCAACGTTATATCAATATCATCGAAGACAGAGAGTTTTTTGATATTGTAAATAACAAAAGTCTTACCTCTTACTTTCAGCCCATCATTCAAGCAAGTGACCGTTCTATTTATGGATACGAAGCCCTTATTCGTGGAGTAAAAGAGGATGGAAGCCTTATGTTTCCAGATGAACTTTTTCCAAAATCTGCTCGTAATGATATAAACTTTAAATTTGACAGAATTTGCCGCGAATCTGCGTTGAAGACTGCAGCTGTAAAAAGAATACAGCAAAAAGTGTTTATCAATTTTATTCCCACTGCCATTTATGATCCTGAATTTTGCCTCAACTCGACAGTGAAATGGGCAAAACAATTTGAATTTGATCCATCAAATATAGTCTTTGAAGTTGTTGAAACAGAAAATGTTAAAGACCAAGAACATCTGAAAAAGATTTTGACATTTTATAGAGAACAAGGGTTTAAAATAGCACTTGATGATGTTGGAGAGGGCTACTCAAGTCTTAATATGCTTGTGAATTTACGACCAGATATTATCAAGGTAGATCGTAATATTATTGAAAATATCCATCAAAATCCACTCAAACAGTCTGTTTATAAAGCGCTGTTTACTATGGCAAAAGATCACGGCATAGAAGTACTTGCAGAGGGTGTAGAAACTGCTCAAGAACTCGCGATGATTGAGAGTATAGGTGTGGATTATATCCAAGGCTATTACTTTGGAAAACCTACTGCTGAGCCTGTTAGAAAAATTGACACAAAGAGATAGATCATGAATGATTACATACCAAAAGCTTTTAGCTTTGATCCAGATGAACGTGGGCACTTTGGAAAATTTGGCGGGCGCTACGTGCCAGAAACCTTGATGCCTGTACTTATAGAACTCGAAACTATGTATAAATCACTTCGTTTTGATCCAGAGTTTTGGGCCGAAGTAAACTACTACTTTAAAGAGTATGTCGGGCGCCCATCTCCGCTTTATAGAGCTGACACTATCTCAAAAGAGCTTGGAGCAAACATCTATCTTAAACGTGAAGATCTTAACCACACGGGTGCGCACAAGATAAATAATACCATCGTTCAAGGTTTACTAGCAAAACGGATGGGCAAAAAAAAGGTGATAGCTGAAACGGGCGCAGGACAACACGGCGTGGCAACGGCGACAGTAGCAGCTTTGGTGGGACTTGAATGTGAGATATTTATGGGTGCCAAAGATGTGGAGCGTCAAGAACTCAATGTTTTTCGTATGAAACTCCTCGGCGCAAAAGTACACGCGGTACAAAGTGGAAGCAAGACACTTAAAGATGCTATGAACGATGCTATCCGTCACTGGGTGAGCCACGCAAGAGATACTTTTTATATCATCGGAACAGCGGCAGGCCCACATCCATATCCACTAATGGTGCGTGATTTTCAAGCCATCATCAGCTATGAAGCCAAAGTGCAAATCATGGAGCAAGAGGGAAAAATGCCAGACTACGTTGTTGCGTGTATTGGCGGTGGAAGCAATGCTCTTGGGATGTTTGCCCATTTTATAGAAGAGGATGCAACGCAGTGTATTGGCATAGAAGCGGGTGGGTTTGGACTGCATACTAAAAAGCATGGAGCGAGCTTAGCCCTTGGTAAACCGGGAATCTTACATGGACAGCTGAGTTATCTTTTACAAACTGAGGATGGACAAGTTGAAGAAGCGCATTCCATCTCAGCGGGACTTGATTATCCAGGAATCGGGCCTGAACACTCGTATATGATGGAGCAGGGCAAAGTCATTTATGACAGCATCACCGATGATGAAGCGATGGAGGCTTTTGTCTGGTTAAGCCGTGCTGAGGGGATTGTCCCAGCTTTTGAAAGTGCGCATGCAATAGCGTACTTGAAAACAATACCTCGCGAAGAGATAAAAGATAAGACGATTATCGTAAGTCTCTCAGGACGCGGGGATAAAGATATGATTCAAGCGATGTCAATACTCAAACTCTAAAGGAGATCAGATGTCAAAGATAGTATGGATAATAGGCGCTAGCAGTGGGATCGGTTTAGAACTTGCAAAACTGTTTGTGAAAAATGGCAATAAGGTAATCGTGACTTCAAGAGATGCCCAAAATGCAAAAGCGTTTGTTGGGCTTGATGTGCATAAAGTCTCTATGGATGTTTCAGACACAGCTTCAACTTCAGAGGGTGTCAAAAAAGCGTGGGAGTTTTATGGTGGCATTGACTTGTGTTTTTACAATGCAGGAGTTTATGAAAGTATGAAGATGCAAGAGTGGAATATAGAGCATTTTATCAATATGAACAACATCAACTATCTTGGTGCTTTGCGTGTCATCACAGAAGTGGCACCTCTTTTTGAGCTTCAAGGGCATGGACGAATGGTTTGTAATGCGAGTATTTCGAGCTACTTTGGACTTCCTTATGGTGGCGGATACAGTGCGCCAAAAGCGGCACTTTTAAATCTTTGTGAATCGCTTCAACCTGAACTTATGGCAAAAAATATAGAGCTTCAAGTGATCAACCACGGTTTTGTTAAGACAAGACTTACTGCAAAAAATTCGTTTGTGATGCCACAACTGATGGAAAGTTCTGAGGCGGCGCAAAAGATATTTGAAGGTTTGCAAAAGCCTTATAGATTTGAGATCAGATTTCCAAAGTTTTTAACTTCTGTCCTTTATCTTTTAAAAGTGTTGCCATATTCACTCTCTTTTGCCATCACTAAAAAGGCGCTTTGATGGACTTACATGTAAAGGAATATGCTCGCTTTTTTGAGAACCTAAGAGCGGATGATGGTATAGAACATTACAAAAATATCTTTGCCAAAGATGCAATTTTTGAAGATCCATTTCAAAGGGTTCAGGGTATCGAGGCTATATATAAGGTTTTTGAGCATATGTTTACTTCACTGCAAGAACCAAAATTTAAAGTTTTAGAGATTGTTTGTGGTGAAAACATAGCCTATCTCAAATGGGAATTCATTTTCTATAGAGATGCTCAGTACTCTTCATTTCAGGGTGTTAGCAGGGTTGTATTTGATGAAAATCAAAAAGTTCTCTCTCATATCGATTACTGGGACGCAGCTCAAAATGTGTATGAAAAAATCCCACTTCTTGGAAGCGTTCTAAGATATATAAAAGGAAAAATCAGTGCCTGAGAGTTCAGCGAAAAAACTTTTTTATTACGCGCTTCCTGCGATGCCTATCGCACTTCTTGGGCTTCCTCTTTATGTCTATCTTCCTACGTTTTATGCGCAAAATGTGGGTTTAGGTGTTTTTGCAGTGGGAGTTATCTTATTTTTAGCAAGAGCTTTTGATATGCTTCTTGATCCACTACTTGGCTATTTGAGTGATCGCTTTTTTAGTCGTCAGAAGATGATGGCAGTAGGTGCTGTGATCTTACTTGGCTCTTTTTATGCCCTCACGCATCCCATGTCACAATATTCTACGCTTTGGTTGCTCCTGTTTTCTGTGCTCGTTTATTTTGGATGGAGTATGATAAATATTCCCTATTTGGCTTTGAGTGCAGATATCAGCCTCTCCTATCATGACAATACAAGACTGAGTTCTTCACGGGAAATCGTAAGCATAATGGGTGTTATCACAGCACTTTTTTTGCCATACACTCTTGGAATTTCGCAAAAGCCAGAAGCTTCTCTTGGGGTTATGAATAATGTTTTATTTGTCTTATTGCCTCTTACGATGTTTCTTTTTTTATATGGCGTGCGAGATAGTTCTATCAAAACGCAGGCAAAAACGATCAGAAAAGTCTTTACCGATTTTTATCGTGAGATATCTCTGTCAAAGCGAGTCTTTTTTGCCTTCTTTTTAAACAACTTTGCAAATGCTATCCCTGCGACACTCTTTTTATTTTATGTGGAGCTTGTCATCAAACGTCCTGATCTCACCGGAATACTTTTGATACTCTACTTTGCAAGCGGTATGCTCGCACTTCCACTTTGGACCGCTCTTGCAAAAGTGATGAGTAAAAAAAGTGTGTGGATTCTCTCTATGATGATGGCATCTTCATTTTTTGCCTTTGTACCTTTTTTTGGTGAGGGCGATGTTGTTTATTTTGGAATCATCACAGTTTTAAGTGGGCTAAGTTTGGGTGCAGATATGGCGCTTCCAACTTCCATTCAGTCGGATGTGGCACGCTCTATGAGCAACCAAGAGAGTAATGTAAGCGGTACACTTTTTGGCTTTTTTTCGATGCTTACAAAACTCTCTTTGGCTTTTGGAGTAGGCGCTAGTTTTGGGATTCTCGGTCTTTTTGATTTTGATCCTAAAATACCTACGGTAGTATCACTAGATCTGCTGAGTTATGTCTATTCGCTTTTGCCTATCACTTTAAAACTCTTATCCATCGCAGTTCTTCTAGGCTATGAAGAGGATCCGCATTAACTGACATATTCGCTATACAAAAGAACTCTCTTAAATTATAAAATCGCAGTATGAAAAAGATAATACTATTTGCTTTATTGGTTTTAGATCTCTTTGCCTCATCTCCAAGTGCGCTCTCTTTTGTAGATGCAAAAAAATTCTCAGGGCTTTGGTATGAGATGGCTCGCACTTACAACAGCTATCAAAAAGAGTGTGTAGCTTCAAGTGTGGAGTATCTTTTACAAGATGATGGCACTTATGATGTGAACAATCGCTGCTTTAAAAATGTGATCGGTGGAAAACTCATAGAGTATAACGGCACAGCAAAAAGCGAGCAAGGCAACTCAATGTCACACTTGAAGATGCGATACTTTTTTGTCTTTGCTCGAAGTTATAAAGTCGTTTATTTGGATGATGACTACAAAACAGCAGTTGTGTGTGACAAAGATATGGATCAGGTATGGATCATGTCACGTACACCGCGCATTTCGCCACAAAAACTAGATCAAATCCTCACTTTTTTAGACAAATATATGGATACTAAAAAATTTATCATCACACCACAAGATCTACAAGGAAGATACAAATGAAAATAGCCGTACTTGGAGCTGGAATCAGCGGACTTGGATCTGCGTACATTCTCAGTCAAAAATATGAAGTCGATTTGTACGAAAAAGAGAACCGATTAGGCGGGCATGCACGCACGACGATGGTAAAAGAGGGCAGTACAGAGTTTGGAGTCGATACTGGCTTTTTAGTGTTCAACCA
>JBBRBK010000019.1:0-32504 GCA_038205935.1 Campylobacterales bacterium | reverse complement strand
ACTCCTCTGGGATATCCTATCACCGTTAACGGATTTAAAGACACGGAACTCATCGAGCTTGGCTTTATAGCGGCTCATAGTGGACATAACATCACTATTACCATCGAAGGTTTAGGCGAGTTGGAGACGATTTTAGAAGTTGCAGAATCTTGTGACTTAAAAATGCCAAACATCGGTATTCGTCTTCGTCTTCACTCTTCAGGAAGCGGCACTTGGGCAAAAAGTGGAGGCATGGACGCAAAATTTGGTCTGACTTCTACTGAGATTTTAGAGGCGATGCAATTACTTCGTGATTCAAACAAGATGGAACACTTTAAGATGCTTCATTTTCATATCGGCTCTCAAATGTCAGATATCTCACCTCTTAAACGTGCTCTTAGAGAAGCTGGTAATATCTATGCGGAGCTTAAAAAAATGGGTGCAGACGCACTTAACAGCATCAATATCGGTGGCGGTCTTGCGGTAGAATACTCTCAGCATAAAAATGAATCTGCTAAAAACTACTCTATCGAAGAGTTCGCAAATGATGTTGTTTTCCTTCTTCGTGAAGTAAGTAACTCAAAATCTGTTGAACATCCAAATATTTACACAGAATCAGGCCGTTTTATTGTTGCATCTCATGCTGTTTTGATTGCGCCTGTTTTGGAGCTTTTCACTCAAGATTATCAGATGCAACATATCAAATTCAAAGAGATAAATCCTCCATTGATTGAAGAACTTCGAGAGTTATATGATCTTTTAACCCCTAAAAATGCTATGGAATACCTCCACGATGCACTTGATCATATCGAATCACTTTTGACCCTTTTTGATCTTGGATATATCGATCTTCAAGATAGATCAAATGCGGAGATTTTAGCGCATAATATCATTAAAAAAGCTCTGTATATCTCTCAGGAAAGTCCGACTCAGGAGATCAAAAAGCTTCAAGAAAGACTTCAGGAAAGATATCTGATCAACAGTTCTATCTTTCAAAGTCTTCCGGATTATTGGGGTCTGGGTCAAAGTTTTCCTATTATGCCACTTGATAGACTCGATCAAAAAGCGATCCGTCCGGCATCTTTATGGGACATCACATGTGACAGCGATGGAGAGATAGGTTTTGATCCAAAAAAACCGCTTTATCTGCATGACGTAGATCTTGATAATGAAGAGTATTTCTTAGGATTTTTCAATGTCGGAGCGTACCAAGAAACTTTGGGAATGAATCACAATCTTTTTTCTCATCCAAGTGAGTGTAGTGTTGAAATCACAGAAGATGGTTTTAAACTCTATAATATAGAAGATTCTATCAGCGTTATGGATATTCTTGATGATATGGGTTATAATGCGCGAGAATTATTAATCAAACTTAAAACGAATCTGTTACAGAGTGATTTTATAACAGAAGAAGAAAAAAATGATACACTTCAAAAATTAGAAAATTATATGTACCAAAATGGTTATCTTAGAACAACCAGATAAAGGGTTTAAGTGGGCTTATTTAGTGAAATAAAAGAAGATTTTTCAAACGCATATAAAAACGATCCGGCGCTTACGTCGTATACAAACTTTTTGTTCAATTATCCCGGAGTTTGGGCTATTGCTTGGTATAGAGTTGCAAATCGTTTGCACAAGAATGGTTTTAAGCAACTCGCGCGTACGGTTATGGGACTCAACCAGATCATAACCAATATAGACATCCATCCAGCTGCAACTATTGGTAAACGTGTTTTCATTGATCACGGTTTTGGTGTAGTTATTGGAGAAACAACTATCATCGAAGATGATGTGCTTATCTATCAAGGTGTCACACTCGGCGGTGTAAGTTTGGAACCGGGAAAACGCCACCCGACAATATGCCATCATGTCGTCGTCGGCGCGGGCGCGAAAGTACTTGGAAATATCACTATTGGCGAGCATTCTAAAATAGGTGCAAACTCTGTTGTCGTAAAAAATGTTCCTGCATGTTCAACAGCCATCGGTATTCCAGCACATACCATAGAAAAAGGTCGCTGTAAAGATCCATTTATGCACAATATGCTTCCAGATATCAACAAAGAGATGTTTGAGTACCTCTTAAAACGTGTAGCTATTTTAGAACACATTGTCGTTGAAGACAATAAAAATCTCTTAGAAAAAGATCTCGAACTAGAACAGATTTACGAATCTTTTATTAAGTCTATGAAAAACTAAAAAGAAGATTTTCTACTCGTTCCCAAATTGGACTTGGGAATGTGCCCCCAAAGAAATGCCCTTGGTATGCATACATGTAAAAATAAAATAAATTAAAGTACACATTCCCAAACAAAGCATGGGAGCGAGAAAAGATAAAATCTATCTGCTCAAATATATCGCAAGTTGCAATTAATCAGTATACTGTCCCCGGGTTATTCTGGTAGAAAACCCTGGTATAATTTTAAAAAATATGGTTTTTAATAAAGCTTGAAAAAATGTAGCCATTATATTTAAGCACCAACATAACTTTATATGGAATAATTAAACCATGAATAGAAACAACATCTTTATGAACCTTTTTTTCTTGCTCTTTCTTTTTAACCCAATCCTCATGGCTGATCAAAAAGTAACTTTACAACTTAGTTGGTTACATCAGTTTCAATTTGCTGGTTTTTATATGGCTAAGGAAAAAGGCTTTTATAAAGATGCTGGCTTAGACGTGGAAATAAAAGAATTTACTTATGATTTAAATAAGGCTACTTACACTAAAGAAAAGAGAGCTGACTTTGCTATTGGAAGACCATCTTTACTCATTGATAAAGCTCATGGAGAAGATATAGTTGCACTAGGAGCGATATTTCAAGAATCCCCTCTTATGTTGCTGGTTACTAAAAATAGTGGTATTAAAAACGTAAGTGATTTAAAAAATAAAAGGTTGATGATTACTGATGATGCAACTGATACAGCCGCAATTACCGCTATGTTGCATGCAAATGGTTTGAATCTTAGTGACATCAAAATTCAGCAACACAGTTTTAATGTTAATGATTTAATTAACAATAAAACTGATGCTATGGCATCATATATATCTAATGAACCCGTATCCTTAGGAAATAAAAATATAGAGTATAAAATGTTTCAACCAAAAGATTATGGTTTTGACTTTTATGGAGACATACTCTATACATCATCACAATATATAAAAAATAATCCAAAATTAGTAAAAGATTTTTTTGATGCTTCAATGAAAGGTTGGGAATATGCTTTTCGTAATACAAATGAAACTGTTGAAGTGATTTTTAATAAATATAATACTCAAAATAAAACGAAAAGCGATTTATTAAAAGAAGCAAATGTGTTAAAGGAATTTTTATATGACGATAATGACAATAAAATTGGATGTTTGGATAAAAATAAATTAGAAAAGATTGTCGATGTTTACAAAGTCTTAGGCTTAATAAATCATGATGTTGATTTAGATGCGTTTATATACGAATATAATCCTCATAAAACTTATGCTTTTGAACTATCAAAAGTAGAAATAATTTATCTCATCATTATCGGTGCATCTATCCTTACTTTACTCATTATATTGTTTATTTTCTATTCTATAAAATCAAAATTGTTAGTCACTAATTCTAAATTATTTGTAGAAGTAAAAAATGCCAAAAAAGAACTACAAATTGGCTATGAGGAACTTCGTAAACTGACGGAGCGATACAAGTCACTTTTTCATTCAAACATGGCGATAGAGTTGATTATAGATCCGCTAACACAAGAGATAGTAGATTCTAACAAAAGTGCTGAACGCTTTTATGGCTATGATCGTGATGCATTGCATGCTATGAAGATGAGTGAGATCAATATATTGACTCCGCAAGAGATTCAAAATGAAATGCAATTGGCAAAAGAGCAAAAGAGAGAAGTATTTCATTTTAAACATAAACTTCATGATGGCACAATTAAAGATGTAGAGGTATATTCTGGTCCAATTGAACTTGAAGGTAAAACGTATCTCTATTCAATTATTTTTGATATTACACAAAAAATGGAGCTTGAAAAAACACAAAATATTCTTCAAGAACGTCTCTCTTACGCTATGAAAGGAAGTAATGACGGTCTTTGGGATTGGAATATTCAAAGCAATGAAGTTTTTTTCTCTGTACGATGGAAAGAGATATTGGGATATGCTGATGATGAACTTCAAAATGATTTCAGTACATTCGAAACGCTACTACATCCAGATGATGTACAGCTTTCTTGGATGGAAATAGAACGATTTGTAGCATCACGAGATCCCCAAGATCGCTTTAGTATCAATTTTCGTATGCGTCACAAAGATGGACACTATGTTCCAATTCTCTCTAGAGCTGAAAAGTTTTTTAATGATAATAAGGAAGTTGTGCGTCTTGTAGGGACTCATGTTGATATAACAGAGATAAAAGTTTTAGAAGAAGAACTTGAACAAAGCTATGAGATGCTTCAGAAGCTAACTGAAAATATACCTGGAGCTCTGTATCAATATAGACTTTATCCGGATGGAAGTGCTACCTTTCCTTATATAAGCAAGGGTATTGAAAACATATATGAGCTATCTCCTCAAGATGTGCTTCTTGGCGTACAACCTGTATTTGACAATATACATCAAGATGATTTAGCAATGATTCATGCTTCCATTGAAGATTCCGCAAAAACTATGAAAGATTGGAATATGCAATATAGGGTAAATCTACCAAAAAAAGGTATTCGATGGGTTGAAGGACACGCTAAACCAGAAAAACTTGAAGATGGAAGTACTTTATGGCATGGTTTTCTCAATGATATAACTGAAAGAATTTATGCCCAAAATGAGCTAAGAGAACAAAAAGATATCTTATACCATCAAGCGCACCATGATTCATTAACAGGGCTTCCAAATAGAATTCTCTTCAACGATAGATTAGAAAAGGCAATAGAAACTGCAAAACGCAATAAAAAAACTATTGCATTATTGTTTATAGACTTAGACCACTTTAAAGAGATAAATGATTCTTTAGGTCATAACTTTGGTGATGAGATTTTAAAAATAATTAGTAATCGATTACTCGAAGTCACCAGAGATGAAGATAGTATTGCAAGATTAGGTGGAGATGAATTTACCGTTATTTTAGAAAAATTATCTCAAGTTCAAGATGCATCTCTTATTGCTAATAAAATAATAAATGCTTTATCTCAAGCCATTATTGTTGCTGAGAATACTCTTTATATCTCATGTAGCATAGGCATAAGTATCTATCCAGATGATGGAGTATCTGCACAGAATCTTCTGAAATTTGCCGACTCTGCTATGTATAAAGCAAAAGATGAAGGAAGAAATAACTTTCAGTACTACAATTCTACTATGACAGAACTTGCATTTGAGAGAGTTGTCATGGAAGCAAACCTCAGAGTAGCATTACAAAATGAAGAGTTTATAGTTTATTATCAACCACAAATCAATGGAGTAACAGATAAACTCATAGGAATGGAAGCACTAGTGAGATGGCAGCATCCAACTATGGGATTAGTCTCACCAGCTAAATTTATCCCTCTTGCAGAATCAACAGGACTTATCGTTGAATTAGATAGATTTGTTATGAAAACAGCTATGACTCAATTTGCTCTTTGGTATAAAGCTGGATTAAATCCTGGCACGCTTGCTATGAACCTTGCAGTAAAACAACTCAAACAAGAAGATTTTATTGAGACGCTTCAAAATTTAATTAAAGATACTGAGTGCAAACCTGAGTGGCTAGAACTTGAAGTGACAGAAAGTCAGATTATGACAAATCCTGAAGAAGCTATAAAGATATTACAGCAAATTAGTGATATAGGCGTAGAACTAGCAGTTGATGACTTTGGAACTGGGTATTCTTCTTTAGCATATCTCAAAAGACTACCTATAGATAAACTTAAAATAGATCAAGCATTTGTCAGAGAACTCCCTGATGATGAAGAGGATTCAGCTATTGCACGAGCAATAATAGCACTTGGCAAAAGTTTAAATTTAAAAGTAATTGCAGAGGGTGTTGAGACAAAAGAGCAGAAAGACTTTTTAGTTACAAATGGATGTGAAAATATTCAAGGGTATTTTTATTCTAAACCTCTACCTGCTGATGCAATAGAAAAAATGTTTATATTAGCAAAATAATCACTCTCACAAATAAAAGTTTTTTTTTGCAATCAAATTTTCATTCTCTTCTTTTAACTTGTTTTGATAGTCAATTTGAGACAATAACTTTTCCCGCCACCTCTCTCATCTGACTTATTTGGTTTACATGTAAGCTTTAATTTTCATTTAAATACAACAAAATAAATTATTATTTTAAGCATATATCATCCAATTTATAAAAAACATCTATTTAATTACTTTTTGTAACAAAATATATATTTGTTAATTATGATTTACTGTCTTAGACAACTAGATATTTTTGGTATAATTCCGCAATTTATTTCACCTAAGGTATACCCATGCTTACTAAACGTATCAATGCCCTATCTGAGTCTATCACTATCGCAGTATCGAACCTCGCGCAAGAGCTAAAAGCGCAAGGAAAAGATATCCTTAGTTTTTCTGCAGGCGAGCCAGATTTTGACACTCCTCAAGTTATCAAAGACGCAGCTATCAAAGCTATAAACGATGGTTTTACAAAATATACCGCAGTTGATGGTATTCCTGCTCTTAAAAAAGCGATTATTGACAAGCTTCAAAGAGAAAATGGACTTACTTATACTCCAGCGCAAGTTATCGTAAACAATGGTGCAAAACACTCTTTGTTTAACCTATTTTCAGCAGTTGTTGAAGAAGGTGATGAAGTGATCATTCCTGCTCCATACTGGGTTACATATCCTGAGATCGTAAAATACTGCGGCGGAACTCCTATAGAAATAGATACAGATGATGCTTCTGGATTTAAAATCACTCCTGAGCAATTAAAAAATGCCATCACTCCAAAAACAAAGATGATAGTTTTGACATCTCCTTCAAATCCTACAGGTTCTGTTTATTCTAAAGATGAACTCACGGCGCTTGGAAAAGTATTAGAAGGTACAGATATCTTAGTTGCAAGTGATGAGATGTATGAAAAACTGATCTATGACGGTGAGTTTACATCTTCTGCGGCTGTGAGTGAAGATATGTTCAAACGTACGATCACGATCAACGGTCTGAGTAAATCTGTGGCAATGACTGGATGGAGATTTGGTTATATGGCTGCGCACCGTACAGATATCATCCAAGCGACAAAAACGCTTCAAAGCCAGAGTACATCAAACATCAACTCTATCACGCAAAAAGCGGCTATCGTTGGGCTTGATGGAAGTGCTGATGCTGATGTAGAAATGATGCGCGTAGAGTTCAAAAAACGTCGTGACGTGGCCGTAAAACTTTTCAATGCAATCGATGGACTTTCAGTCATCAAACCTGATGGTGCGTTTTATCTTTTTGTTAACATTAAAGAAGTAATGAACGACTCTTTGAAGTTCTCAAAAGATCTTTTAGAGCAAACGGGTGTTGCTGTTGTTCCAGGCTCAGGCTTTGGAAGCGATGGTTATATCAGATTTAGTTTTGCGACAGATATGGAAAGTATCAAAGAGGGAATCAAACGTATCGAAGGTTTTGTAAAAACTCTTCAAAAATAATCTTTACCCTTACATGGTAGCTCTTTACATGTAAGGAAAAGTTAGATTATTTTAACTTTTTAAGAGCTTCTATTACTTCATCCAAATTTTCTAAGGGAATGTGAACTTTCCAATCTGGCTCGTCTGACATTCCGTTGAGTGAAATACCAACACTTGCAACTGTACCACTATCTTTTCCATACGGTTCTACTATTTTTGCTATAGAAATAACACCTTTGTTTGTACCGTGTAAATGAATCATTGTTTCTTCTAGAAGATTTTTTGACATCTTATTTCCTTTTATTTGTTTATTTTATAAGTCTAGCCAATTTTGCTTGAAGTTTCAACCACATTCTATGATCCATTAAAGGAAATCCAGCATAAGTGCCACCATTTTCTTTGATGGACTTCGTAATTCCACTGCGTGCTGCAAAAGTATTAAATGCGCCAACTTCCAAATGCCCTGAAGTTGCACTTTGTCCACCCATGACCACATTACGTCCGAGTTTTGAAGAACCAGCGATCCCCGTTTGAGAAACAAGGACAGCATACTCACCTATCTCGCAGTTATGACCGACTTGCACAAGATTGTCGATGCGTACACCTTTTTTGATAAGTGTTGTTTTAAAGACAGCTCTATCGATGGTTGTAGAACTTCCAATCTCTACGTCATCTTCTATCACAACGTTACCATTTTGGTATATCTTGGTATGCTGACCCATCTTATTTGTCGCAAAGCCAAAGCCATCACTGCCTATGGTTGTGTTTGCATGGATGATACAATCACTTCCTATCTTGCAGTCACGATACACTACGACATTTGGATAGAGTATCGTATTGTCACCTATAACACATTCACTGCCTATATACACACCTGCCATAATTGTGCAGTTTTTACCAACGATTGCTCCGTTGGCGATCTCTGCTTTTTGTGAGAGTTTTGTGCCCTTACCAATGATAGCTTTTGGTGCATTTTCATCTTCTATAGGCGATGAAAAATATTTACTAAGAATTGCCATCATCAAATAAGGTTCATCGACGATAAGCGCTATTGAACCAGAAGGAACACTTGAAGAAGTGGCTTGTGAGACAATAATTGCACCCGCTTTGGAATCTTCTACATCTTTAAAATATTTTGGATTTGTAACGAAGGAGAGTTCATTTGCAAGGGCATCTTTAAGCGTGTTAATACCAATAATTTCATAAGAATCACCGTTATACTCAATTCCTATGATTTTTGCTATTTCTTTTATATCCATAACACTCTCCTAAAAATTTACTCTTTTATAAGTTTTGCTATTTTACTTTGTAATTTCATCCACTCTTTATGCGGCATAAGTGGATATCCGCTCCATACGCCTTTAGGCTCTTTGATGGATTTTGTGATGCCACTTCTTGCAGTAAATGTTGAAAAAGGTGCGATATCTAGATGATCTGTAAAAGCACTTTGCCCGCTTACAACACAGTTGCGTCCAAGCTTAGTAGAACCACCTACTCCAGATTGTGCAACAAAAAGCGAATATTCTCCGATTTCGCAGTTGTGCCCGATGTGTATGAAGTTATCAAGTTTCACACCTTTTTTTATCACTGTCGATCCAAACATAGCGCGGTCTATCGCACAGTTTGCACCAATCTCCACATCATCTTCGATAACTACATTTCCATTTTGATAGATCTTGATATGCTCGCCCGTAGCTGTATGAGAAAATCCAAATCCATCAGCCCCAACAACAGTTCCCCCGTGGATAATACAGTCATTTCCTATAACACAGTCACGATATATCACTGCATTTGGATAGATAGTCGTGTTGTCTCCGATAGATACATGTGAGCCGAGATAAACCCCAGCCATAATAGTAGAATTTTTTCCAATGATAACACCATCTTCAATGTTGGCTCTCTCATCTATATAAGTACCTTTGCCACGAAGTGGATCTGGCGCTTTAAAATCTATCTTTCTTGGAGCAAAAAGTTTTGTAGCATAAGCCATAGTGATAGACACATTTTCACAGACGATATAAGATCTGTTTTTTGGAAGAGCTTCTATAAGATTTTTTGGGATTAAAAAGGCTGAAGCTTTTGAATTTTGTAAGTCAGTTGTATACTTTTTATGCTCTGCGAAACTCAGTTCTCCCGCACTTGCATGCGAGAGATCATTCATAGAAGTGATCTCTACATCTTCTCCCGCGTACTTGCAGGAAAGAGAATCTGCGATAAAAGAGAGTAGCACTTTAACGCTCTAGAGCGACTGCACCGCTTCTAACGATCTCTTTAGGGTGAAAACGTTTGACAGCCGCTAAAAAATAATCTACTCTTTTTGGCTCATCTGCTACCATTGCTATAATCACTTCTTCACTGACATTGACGATATTTCCATTGTAAGCACTACAAAGTGCAGAAATATCACTCAAGTTTTCAGTGATAGGAAATTTCACAAGTGCCATCTCTTTTTCAACGAGATCAGCATGTTCAATAACTTTTAAAACTGGAATCAGTTTATGAAGCTGTTTTGTGATCTGTTCCATGACACGAACAGAACCTGATGTAACGATTGTGAGTCTTGAATATCTACTCTCAGGAATAGGTGCTACCGTCAAAGATGTGATGTTATATCCACGTCCTGAAAAAAGGTCTGTAATACGAGAAAGTACACTTGCTTCGTTAATTACGATAACCGAAATTACACGTCTTGCTGCTTCTTCCATTTACTTCTCCTTATACTCTAACATCATATTAAACAACGATCCGCCTGATGGAACCATCGGCATAACGTTTTCAAGTCTGTGAACTTTTACATCTATAAAAGTAACCACATTTTTCTCGACTGCATCTTTAAGTGCCGCATCAAACTCTTCTTTTGTGTTTACTCTATACCCTATTCCGCCAAATGCTTCTGCAAGTTTGACAAAGTCAGGTTGAACAGAAAGATCTGTCGAAGAGTGACGTTTATTGTAAAAAAGTGTTTGCCACTGACGTACCATTCCCAAGTAATTATTATTGAGGATAATATTGATAACTGGCAGTTTATATTCCACTGTTGTCATCAATTCTTGTACGTTCATGAGTATCGAACCATCGCCTGTAAAGTTGATACTTACACGAGAAGGATCAGCCACTTTTACGCCCATAGCCGCTGGAAAACCAAAGCCCATCGTTCCAAGTCCGCCAGATGTTATCCATTGGCGAGGACGTGAAAACGGATAAAACTGTGCCGCCCACATTTGATGCTGACCAACATCTGTCGAGATATTTGCATCATCGCCGAGCAACTCTCCAACTCTTTGTATTACCCATTGAGGTTTGAGTTCTACTGTATCTTCTTTATAAGAAAGTGGATGCAATCTGTTAAAGTTGGCAATCGTATCTAGCCAAGGCGTATAACGCTCTTTATCAATAACTGTTTGAGCAATCTCAATCATACTTGTAGCAACATTTTTCAAATCACCAACAATTGGAAAATCAGCATTTACAAGTTTAGAAATACTTGCAGGATCGATGTCTACATGTATGACTTTTGCATTTTTGGCAAATTCGCTGAGTTTTCCTGTAACACGGTCATCAAATCTCGCACCAAGACCGATAACAAGATCAGTTTCACTCATCGCCATATTTGCCGCGTAACTTCCGTGCATACCAAGCATAGAGATCAAAAGTGGATCATCAAATCGGAGTGTTCCTCTTGCCATAAGTGTTTCAACAGCAGGGATTCCAGTCATTTGTACCAGTTTTCTAATCTCTTCACCAGCGTTTGAATTGATGATACCACCACCAAGATAAAAAAGTGGACGCTTCGCCTCAGCTATCGCTTCCATCGCTTTTTTAATCTGGCGTAAATTACCATTAATATTCGGTTTATATGTCTCAAGTTCAACTGGTTTACTATAGTCAAATGTCGCAATCTGCGCTGTCACATCTTTTGGAATGTCTACATGTACGGGTCCAGGACGGCCAGTGCGAGCGATATAAAACGCTTCTTTAAGGATACGCGCAAGATCTGCAGCATCTGTCACAAGATAATTATGTTTTGTACAAGAACGGCTTATACCCACAGCATCTATCTCTTGAAATGCATCAGTACCGATAAGACTCATAGGAACTTGTCCGCTGATGACGACCATTGGAACTGAGTCCATATATGCATCAGCAAGACCTGTAACTGCATTTGTAAAACCCGGTCCGCTTGTAATCATTGCGACACCGACTTTACCACTTGCTTTTGCGTAGCCCTCAGCTGCGTGTACTGCGGCTTGTTCATGACGAGCCAAAATATGTTTAAAAGAGGTTTGTTTATATATCTCATCATAGACGTTCATAATCGCACCACCTGGGTAACCAAAAATGGTATCTACGTTTTCTGCGATCAATGCTTCAATGACCATCTGTGCGCCACTAATCTGCATATCGTCTCCTTATTAAAAATTGGCTCATTATAGTAATATAGAACTATAACTTAGGTTAAATCTATCTAATTTTTTATGTTTTAAGCTTTTATTTATCACTTTTTTCACAATATGAAAGCGCAATTCCCTCTCTAAGACCATCATCTATCACTACAGAACTTGCATATCCAAGTACTTCATAAAGCTTTTGCACGATGATAATGCCTGAGATAATGAGTTCTTCACGCCCTACTCCAACATAAAAAGCTCTTGTTTGCTCATCCATAGCCAGTAAATCATCCATCGTTTTTTGGCATCCTTGTTGATCTAAAATATAGCCATTGATTTTAGACGCATCATAGGTTTGGTAGTTCATATTTTGTAAGTAAGCCGCGATGGTTGTGGGTGTACCCGCTGTTTGCACAAAAACTTCAGGCTTTTGATAAGTGGCATAATAAGAACTGATATATTCTTTAACGGGAATCAAAAGTTTGTCCAAATTTTTTCGTATATCTTCCATATTTTTTGATGATTCTGAGAGTGTAACGATGCCGATATTGAAGCTTTTTGAAGTGAGGTTGCCATTATCATAAAAGATGATTTCAGTTGAACCGCCGCCGATGTCTACAAGAGTAAAAGAGGAAGATGAGAGTTGTAAAATATCGAGTCTATTTTTAACAGCTTTTGTCGTAAGCGCAGCTTCTCTCTCACCATCGATCACTTCAAAAAAAACGCCAGTTTGAGCAAAAATCTCTTCTAAAATTTCAGCAGAATTCTCTGCTTGTCGCATCGCTTCTGTCGTAAAAGCGATGAGGGTATGAGATGAAAAATCCAGCTTTTTATCCGCTTCAAGAAGTGCGTTTACAACTCTTTTTAAAGCTTTTTCATTGATTCTTTTACTTACATGTAAGCCATCAGCCGTTCTTACAACGGTTTCATATTCGCCGCCCCACTCTTTTGTTTGGCAATGATATGTAATACATCTGAGTGTATTGGAACCAAGATCAATCGCAATCATATATTAATTAATATACCGACTTAGATATCCCTCTTTTTCAAGCACTGAGAGTATCTCTTTTTGATGTTCTTCACCCTTGGTTTCTAAGTGAATCGTCACATGTGCATCACCATAATCAAGAGAAATAGAGGTTCTATCATAAGCAATATGCACGATATTCGCATTTAAATCTCTGAGTATTTCTGTGAGTTTCATCAGTGAACCTGGCTTGTCAACAAGCGTTACAGTGATCTTCATCTTACGACTTGATTTAAGAAGTCCCTTTTCGATGATGACAGATAAAAGCGTAACATCCATATTTCCACCACTCAAAACTACAGCTACTTTTTTACCTTTAAGCTCTGGAAGTTTGTTATGTAAAAGTGCAGCAACTCCTACCGCTCCGGCGCCTTCAACGACTAGTTTTTGACGCTCAAGCAGATAAAGTATCGCACTTGCGATCTCTTCATCATCTACACCGATAAATTTATCAACATTTTCAAGTATGTGTTTGAGTGTTATAGACGAGCAATCACGCACAGCGATCCCATCAGCGATAGTCCGAACAGAAAGCGAATCCACAGACCGCCCAAGATCATAAGAGTTTTTCAGCGCTGGTGCGCCTTTTGCACTTACACCGATAACTTGAATGTGAGGATTGATACTCTTAAACGCTTTTGCCATACCAGAGATCAAGCCGCCACCGCCGACTGGAATGAGTACCGCATCAAGTTCTTCTGCTTGCTCTAAGATCTCCAAAGCAATCGTTCCCTGACCAGCCATCACCTCATCATCTTCAAAAGGATGAACAAAAACTAAAGAGTTCTCTTTACCGTAAATAAGCGCATACGCATAGGCTTCATCATAATTTGATCCAGCAAGGATGACATTTGCGCCATAATGTCTCACACCGTTTATCTTTGTAAGTGGCGTAGAATCTGGCATAATAATCGTCGCAGAGATACCAAACATCTGAGCAGAAAAAGCTACACCTTGAGCGTGATTTCCAGCACTCGCAGCTACAACACCGCTCGCTCTTTGCTCATCGCTGAGTGAAGCTATCTTGTTATATGCACCCCGTATTTTAAAAGCGCCGGTGACTTGAAGATTCTCTTTTTTTAAGTAGACTTCACAGCCTGAAGCTTCGCTCAAGTATGGAGCATAAGAAAATGGAGTTTTTACAACAACATTTTTTATACGTTCTTGCGCTTCGTATATTTTATTTAAGTCTAACAATGAGTTTCCCTACATATTGCGATGGTCGACCATCGCACATTGGTTTTGAACCACTTTTATTCCCGCAGCTTTTACTTTTTGCGCCGCTTCATTATTTACAATGCCTATTTGTGCCCAAAATACTTTTATATCACCGCGTTTTATACACGCATCCGCAATAGCATCCAGTGCATCAGGTTTACGAAAAATATTGACCATATCTACAGCAAATGGAATCTCTTCTAAAGATTTATATACAGTTTCACCCAATATAGTTTCACCTTTTGGATATACAGGAACTATCTTATAACCGCAGTTTTGTAAATACGCCGCAACTCTGTGACTGTCTTTATCTGGATCTGGTGAAAGTCCAAGAACAGCAATCGTTTTAACAGTTTGAAAAATCTCTTTTATTTCATTTTTATTTGAATTGATAGTTGGGAATTCGCACTCCATAGATAGATCCTTCTCTTATATTTTTGGGATGATTATATAATAATCTCCTTTATGTTTCATCAACTCAAGTCCATTCGCAGCATCCTAATCATAATAAATCTGCGCTTATTTATGTCATTATCTAAGGTTCTTTTGTTATTATGTCCAATATTTAAATCTTGAAAAAAATGAGAAAAACGATGCTAGATCCATTAACCAAGCTTAAATCAAGAGCTTCATTGCTTAGAGATATTTCATCTATGCATATAGGGCATCTTGTTTTACTTGATATTGACAATTTTCATTCGATTAATACTACATATGGAGTTCAAGAAGGAGATATTGTCCTTGTAAAACTTGCAGATTTTTTAAAAGATTTTACTCAAGAAAAAGGGTACAAACTCTACAGAATAGCTTCTAATGAATTTGCCCTTTTAGATTACGATGCCAAACTTGATATGGATGATGTTCATAATGATATTGAATATCTCATAGATATCATCACAAAATATGACATATACATCAATGCAATACAAGACCATATCAATATACATGTAACGGTCGGTTTTGCTCTCTCAAGTGATCAGATTTTAGAACAAGCTTCAGCAGCGCTCAAATATGCAAAGAAAAATTTCTTAAAATTTTCAGCATACTCAAATCTAACAAATGACACAGTCACTCCCGCGCACTATGCGTACTGGAACAAAGAGATACAAAAAGCGATCAACTCTAATAATATCATCCCCTTTTTTCAGCCTATTTATAATCTTCACGGTGATATTGTTAAACATGAAGTTTTAATGCGTCTCGCTCTTGAAGGAGCAGATAAAAAGCTTTTTATCTCTCCTGATGAGTTTTTAAATATCTCCATTCAAACAAAGTGGTATGCAAATCTTTCACGAACGATCATATTTAGCGCACTTAACATTCTGAAAAATTCAAATCATAAATTTTCGATTAACTTAGCCTACCAAGATCTTCAAAACAAAGAGCTTTTGCGTGATATTTACAGTTTTTTAGAAACCAATCCTCATGTAGGCAAGCGTGTAACATTTGAGATACTTGAGAGTGAATTTATTGTAGATACAACGATACTCATAGCATTTTTAAAAAAAATAAAACATTATGGCGTTAAGATAGCAATAGATGATTTTGGAAGTGGGTTTTCAAACTTTGAAATGATCCTTTTAATAGAACCGGAATTTATAAAAATAGATGGATCACTCATTAAAAATGTGGATGTAGATGCAAAAGCTCTCACTTTAGTAGAAGCAATTGTCATGTTTTCTCATAAAATGGGTATTAAAGTAGTTGCTGAATATGTTCATAGTAAAGAAGTTTATGATGTACTTCAAACCATTGACGTGGATCTTTTTCAAGGCTACTATCTTAGTGAACCCCTATTTACTCCTAATTAGATACAATTTTTTATGCAAACTAAAAACATCATAGAGATCGCCTCGTGCGTTTTCAAATATCCTCAAAGTGAGAGGATTATTCTCGACATCAATCCCTTACATGTAAGAAGTGGCGGACATCTTTTTTTACATGGAAAAAGCGGAAGCGGTAAGACGACTTTTTTAAATATTCTTTGTGGAATCGTCGAACCTATAAAGAGCGACATTAAGATTCTAGGAACTGATTTTTCCAAACTTTCACCTTCTCAAAAAGATAGATTTCGCGCGGATAATTACGGAACCATCTTTCAACAGTTCAATCTTTTACCTTATCTCAGCGTCAAAGAAAACATCGCCCTTTCTTGCGGTTTTTCAAAACAAAAAGCTCTACATGTGAGCGATATGCAAGAGGAAATAGAAAGACTTATGGCCGCGCTTGATCTCTCATCTTCACTTTTAAACAAACAAGCGATGCACCTTAGCGTGGGTGAACAGCAACGTGTAGCAGTCGCTCGCGCACTCATCGGCGCACCCAAAATCATCATCGCCGATGAACCCACAAGTGCGCTTGATAGTGATGCAAAAGAGAGCTTTATGAAACTTCTTTTTACACAAATAGAAGCACAAGGCTCAACTTTACTTTTTGTCAGTCATGATAAAACTCTTTCCTCTTATTTCCAAGCGGATTATGATTTTTCACTCTTTAATAGGGCTTTGTCATGAAAACACTTTGGCTTTTGACTTCAAAAAGTATTGCCAATAGAAGAATGGCTTTTACCCTCTCCATCATCTCCATCGCCATCAGTGTCGTTTTACTTTTAGGCATTGACAGAGTTACCAAAGCGGCAAAAAACCATTTTTTAAATACGATAAATCAAACAGACCTTATAGCCGCTGCGCCTGAGGGTTCTTTAGACATTCTTTTAAACCTTGTCTTTCATATGGGAGATCCGCTTAAAGAGGTGGATTATAGTTCATACTTGGCGATATCAAAAATGGATGAAGTTTTATGGGCAGTGCCATTATCTGTTGGAGATTCTTTTAAAAGTTATGACGCAGTTTCTACGACAAATGACTATTTTAAATATTACAAATACGCATCTTCAAAATCACTTCTGTTTGCAAGCGGAGCTGATTTTAGAGATTTCTACGATGTTGTAGTCGGAAGTGAAGTAGCGAAAAAACTCCATTTAACTCTGCATGAAACGATTCATCTTTCACACTCAAGCGGCGAATCTGCACACGCACATGCAAACCGAGATTTTCATATTTGCGGCATCTTAAAACCCACAGGTACACCAAACGATACAAGTGTGTTTTTTCAGCTTAGAGCCGATGAAGCTATCCATATAGAGTGGCAAAGCGGGCATTTTGTGGATATGCATATTAGCTCAGAGCAACTCACTAAGATGAACATACAGCCCAAACATATCAGCGGGGTTTTGATCGGTCTTAAAAACCGTACTGATATCTTAAATGTAGCAGATAAGTTAGAGCATTTTAAAGGCGAAAATCTCAAAGCGGTTATTCCAGCAAAAGCACTTTCAAAACTTTATGTCCTTCTCAAAAATATGCAAGAGATTTTAACCCTTATCTCAAGTATTGTCTTTATAGCGGCGATCTTTGGAATGATAGCGACGATGCTCGCAACTCTGGGTGACAGAAGACGCGAAATAGCGATCCTTCGAACACTTGGAGCAACAGTAAAGAGCATTTTTATTCTCTTTGCTTTGGAAGCTTTTATCATCGTCGCAAGTGGAATATTACTTGGAAATCTATTACTTACATCTCTCTTGATTTTAAATAATCTTGTATTCAATACAACAGTACAAATAAGCTATTTTCCAGATATCTATGAGCTCTCACTCCTTTTTATAATGCTTATCTCAGCGATAATCGTGAGCGTGCTTCCAGCTTTAAAATCTTATAAAAACTCTCTGCAAGATGGTTTGATGGTGAAGATATGATAAAAAAATTCTCTTTATTACTGCTTATCCTACTTTTCTCAGGCTGTTCAAGTGAGCCAAGTTTTGAGCTAGATGACTGGTCAAAACTCATCGATCCAAGTTTTAACCAACAAAAAATAGTGAGTTTTTACAAAGAAAAAGTCTTACATGTAAAGGAAGGAACGCCAGCGGAGATAGCCATCTATGCACAGATGCAAGAAGCACTCAAACAAGGTGGCAACAACAAAGCCATAGATGGCAAACGGGTTAAACTCTCAGGCTACATCGTGCCTATCGATATCGATGGCGAAAGTGTGAGCACATTTTTGTTCTTTCCAAATCAGGCGGCTTGTATCCACGTGCCAGCGTCTCCGGAGAATCAGACTATCTTTGTAACTGCGAAAAAAGGAGAAGGTGTAATGATGGAAGATGCGTATGAAAATATCATAGTGTACGGAACCATAAAGCTCCGCCATACCGAAGTAGCAAATGGAACAGCATCGTTTGTTATAGATGACGCTACATGTAAGGCTCGTCCACGACTGTAAAACAATTGAACGATTTTATAGATTAGGATTCAATATTTTTTTTACAATTTAGATTGCAACACCCATCTGGTGAGGTGACTTTTGCAAAAAATCGAAGTAGAAATAAAAAAACTAAAACACCACTGAAAATGAGTATATGATAATTTGTGCTGCTCATATATATATCAAAAATACTATTGAAATCCTCTTTATTTATTTTCACTACATTTACGATAAATTCTCTAAGGGCTAAAATAATACTTATTACCCACGCATAGATGGTTCGTTCATTCGATACCCCATTCCTGATTCAGTGACAATATATTGAGGCATCGATGGGGTTTCCTCTATTTTTTTTCGTAACTGAGCCATAAATACACGTAGATAATGCGTCTCTTTCCCGTAGCCTCTCCCCCATACATTTTCGAGAACAAAAGTATGTGTCAGAATTTTTCCTCTGTTTTGAGCAAAAAGAGCTAAAAGTTCAAACTCTTTTTTTGTCAATTTTATCGGCTTAGAATCGATGCTCACTGTTTTATTTAATACATCGATGGAGAGATTTGCGATTGTGATTATGCTACTTTGAGACTCATCTTTTTCCCTAACACGGCGTGAAAGCGCTTTGATTCTTGCTATGAGTTCACCTATACTAAACGGTTTAGTCAAATAATCATCCGCACCCAAGTTCAGTGCCTCTATTTTTTCGCTATCGATATCACGGGCACTGACGACAATAATCGGTACATCGCTGAATATTTTTGCCTCTTGAATAAACTGTTTTCCATCTCCATCAGGCAATCCAAGATCGAGGATAACCAGTGAAATTGGATTTTGAGAGAGGGCAATAAGTCCTGCTTTAATACTCTGGGTTTTAATCAATGAATAACCTACAGCACCCAAAGAAATCGATAACATTTTTTGGATACCACTATCATCTTCAACTAATAAAATATTTGCCATTTTTTATCCTTCTTTCTTACTCATCTGTACATCATTTACCTCAATAGGAAGGATGATGGTTAGAACAAAGTTACCGTATTGCTTGAGAGCACTTATATCTCCCTTATGTGCCTGCACAATTCCTTTGACAATGGAGAGACCCAATCCAGATCCTTTAATTTTAGCAGAGAGTTCTGCTCGATAAAATTTATCAAAAATACTTGTTAGTTCCGATTCTTCGATATCACTTGGACTTGAAATCGTAATAAGAACGTTGGAACCTCTCTTGCTAGCATTAACTTTGATTTCTCCCTCTTTCGAGTATTTCAACGCATTATCAAATAGATTCAACATTGCCTGCTCCAGTAATGAAAAATCAACTTTAATAGGAGGCACATCTAACTCGAAATTAAAGGTAATATCCTCACGAGGATGTAGTTTTATCGCTTTTTGATAAGCACTACTAACAATATCATCGAGGTCGCACCAATCTTTATTAAGTTGTATTAATCCATTCTCAAGCCTCGCAAAATCCAATAGATTTTTCAAGATACGTTCCATGCTCAAGGCACTCTCTTCAATACTTTCAAGCAATTGTTCTTCGGAGTTTTTGGAAATAACAAGTTCTGGACTATTAATCGTGCCAACCGAACCTAAAATCGTTGCTAGCGGGGTTTTAAGCTCGTGATACACCGAATTGAAAAGGACTGAGGTTAGTTTTTCTGAGGCTTCCACCAGTTTATTGTGCTGGTTTTGACGTGAGAGTCCAATACGCCACAGAGATATGGCAAAAGTATTCATAAATGCCAATAAGAGTTCCTGCGTAGCGGCGTCCAAGACCGGAAGTTTTAGAGCAACAACAGCCACTGTTTTATCAAAGGCCTTGGAAGGAAAATAGGTCAAATCTACATTTGGTAACGTATTAGTAAACTTTCCAGCACTTTCTCCGTTACGATAAACCCATTGTACACACGCCTTATCGTTGGGTTCAAGACGAAAACTTTCACATTCACTTTTACTGAGAAAATCGTTATCAATGATTGCTGCCGAAATTTTGAGTTTATCCGTTTCATCGAAAATAAAAACCATTGTTTTGGAATCAAAAATTGCATTCAGTTTAGTAACGACAAAGATCGAAGCATCTTGCTCATTTTCAAAATCGCCTAAACCAGTGCTGAGTTCATATAGACGTCTAAATCGGGTCTCTTCTGATTTTATTGCTTTATTTTTAGCTTTAATCCCGTCCGATAGTCTTCCTGCCGTATAACCGACAATTAAAAATATCACAAAAGAGAGAACATATCGAATATCACTCACAGTAAAACTGTAATAAGGGGAAATAAATAAAAAATCAAATAATAATACACCAATTAATGCTGTAAAAAAGGAATAACTTACTCCATATCGTACCGCGACAAATAAGGTTGAAAGAAGATACAGCAAGGTTATATTAACAATGCCTAGTGTTTCTTTGGCAATAAATCCAAAACCTGTAATAAAACTCAAAAGCATGAGACAAATAAGATAATATTTAACATTATCCGGAGTTCCGGAAAATGGTTTTATCTGCTCAAATAAAGTGGGATGTTTCTTCTCAAACGGAACTACATCAATGATACAATTTGGTTTTCGCTCCATCACACTTTTGGTCAGATTTGGAAATAAAAATCCAAAAAATCGGCTTTTAGGTCGCGTCATTACCAATTCGGTAATGCCATATTCCTCGATCGCTTCAATCACTGCATCCGTTTTATCTCCCGATACTTTAGAGATAATTTTAGCTCCTAGTCTCTCGGCTAGTTTAATATGTTTGCGTATCCGTTCACTCTTTTTTATATTTCCGATAGTATCAGAGGTAATTTGCAATGCTATAAAATCGGCTTTAAGGGCATCACTGAGTCGTTTAGCATAACGTACAGCATCCATAGATTCTTCATGATGATCGATACAAACCATGACTGTATTGGTCTGAGTCCGTCTACCATCACGTTTGGCTACTGAATATTCGTTAAGTTCATCGCTCACTTTTAGTGCGGCTTTACGGAGGGAAAGTTCACGTAATTTACTGAGATTTTGTTCGCTGAAGAAGTTATTAAGTGCTGACTCAACCTGCTCAGGCGGATAAATTTTTCCACTTTTTAGCCGTTCTATCAATTCATCTGGAGGAGTGTCAATCAGACGAAAACTATCTACACGTTCTAGTATGCTATCTGGTACTGTTTCGACTACCCTAACATTGGTAAGCGAATGGACAATATCATTTAAACTTTCGATATGCTGAATATTCATTGTTGCGATAACATCAATACCATGTGAGAGTATTTCGAGAACATCTTGATAACGTTTTTCGTATTTTGAACCCTGCGTATTGGTATGTGCCAGTTCATCAATCAAAACGATTTCGGGATCACGTGCGATTATTGCATCGATATCCACTTCGCTAAACTCCGCACCGCCGTAACGAATCTTTTTGGTGGGGATAACCTCAAGACCCTCAGCTAATGACTCCGTTTCAAAACGTCCATGTGCTTCGAGATAACCAACCACAACATCGATCCCATTTTGTTTGAGCTGTCGCGCTTTAGAGAGCATCGCAAAAGTTTTACCAACACCTGCGGCGGCACCAAGATAGAGAATGAAATTCCCATCTTCGGCTTTTTGTATCTCTTCGAGAAGCTTCTCGGCTTTAGATTTTAACTTTTCCAAATTTTCTGTCTAATGTTAGATTGAGAGTAACTACATTTACTTTCTCTTCCCCTATAATACCCCAATATTTTCCTTTTGTATTTTCCTGAATTGCTTCAAGTATTTTTGATTTCTCAAGTCCCCGTTCTTCTGCTACTCTCTTAGCCTGTAGCATAGCATTTTTGGGTGTGATATGCGGATCAAGTCCACTTGCACTGGCAGTAACTGCATCCATCGGAACTTTTTGCGTTGCATCAAGAGCATTCTCTTCTCTATAAATGGCTACCCTGTCTTTAACAGCATCGTGAAGTTTTTGACTGGTATACCCATAATTTGATCCACCCGATGATGTTCCATCATACCCATTTGTTCCAGCCGCTGAAGGGCGAGAATGGAAATAATAGGGTTTAGAAAAGTTCTGTCCGATTAAAGTAGAGGCTATTGGAGTAGTCCCCTCATAAACCAATGAGCCTTTTGCTTCTGAAGCAAAAGCACTTTGACCAATCGTATTCATGAGTAATGGATACCCAACTCCACACAGCAACGTTATTCCACCAAACAAGATTACTGATTTTTTAATTTCTTTTATCATCTTTCTCTCCTTATACCAAACCGAGTGCATTAATCAGCATATCTATTAGTTTAATGCCGATAAAAGGGGTGATAATTCCCCCAATCCCGTAAACTGCGAGATTACGTCTGAGTGCTGCTTCTTCACTTTGAGCCTTAAATGCTGCTCCACGTAATGCCACTGGGATAAGCGCGACAATAATCAGCGCATTGAAAATTACTGCCGATAAAATCGCACTTTTAGGGCTAACCAAATCCATAACATTGAGCACTGCCAACGATGGAAAAATAATAACTGCCATTGCGGGAATAACGGCAAAGTATTTTGCCACGTCATTGGCAATACTGAAGGTTGTCAATGCTCCACGCGTGGAAAGGAGCTGTTTTCCAACTTCCACAATTTCGAGTAGTTTTGTAGGACTACTGTCAAGGTCGATCATATTTGCCGCTTCTTTTGCCGACTGCGTCCCGCTGTTCATAGCCAATCCTACATCCGCCTGCGCTAATGCCGGTGCATCGTTCGTTCCATCACCAGTCATAGCAACCAAATACCCCTCCTTTTGGTACTGTTGAATCAAACGAATTTTCGTCTCAGGTGTTGCCTCTGCCACAAAATCATCAACACCTGCTTCAGCTGCAATAGCCGCCGCAGTGAGAGGGTTATCTCCAGTAATCATTACCGTTTTAATCCCCATAAGGCGCAGTTCCGCAAATTTGCTTTTAATCCCCGGTTTAACAATATCTTTGAGCATAACTACGCCCAATATTTTTGCATTGACTGCGATAACAAGAGGAGTAGCCCCTTCTTTGGCAATTTTTTCGCAAACCTCTCTAGCTTCAGTATCTAAGAATCCGCCATATATTTCAACAAATTTTGCGACCGAGTCCATAGCTCCTTTACGGATATGAATATCTCCAATATTGACACCGCTCAAGCGAGTATCGGCACTAAAAGGAATCCAAGTTTCTTCTCCATCTAGCACTAAAACTTTTGCGTTCATTGAATCAGCAAGAGCAACAATACTGCGTCCCTCAGGAGTTTCATCTGCGTTTGATGATAGAACTGCGTAAGAGAGTAATTCATCTTTATTTGTGCCAGAGAGAGTAAAAAATTCACTAGCCATACGGTTACCAAAAGTAATCGTTCCTGTTTTATCAAGAAGCAATACCGAGATATCTCCAGCAGTCTCAACCGCTTTACCGCTGGTAGCAATAACATTTTTACGTAACAATCTATCCATTCCTGCAATGCCTATCGCACTGAGTAAACCACCGATGGTTGTTGGGATCAAACAGACAAATAGCGCAACTAGAACAAGTAAAGAAAATGACCCATGAAAATATCCTACTAAAGGTTGCAGTGTCGCTACCGAGAGTAAAAAGATTAAACTAAATCCAATTAGAATCAGACTAAGAGCAATTTCATTAGGCGTTTTTTGTCGTTTTGCTCCCTCTACGAGTAAAATCATCTTATCAAGGAAACTTTCCCCTTTAGCTGCCGATACTCGTACTTTTATCCAATCCGAAAGAACGCTTGTTCCGCCCGTAACTGAGCTTCTATCTCCTCCACTCTCTCTTATAACAGGAGCAGACTCTCCAGTAATCGCACTTTCATTGACACTGGCTACCCCTTCGATCACTTCACCATCGGCTGGAACAAGTTCTCCTGCTTTGATAATAACGACATCCCCTTTTTTGAGTAAGGAAGCGTCAATAAATTCGGTTTTATCTCCGATAAGACGATTAGCTTTTAAATCGCTTTGACTTTGACGTAGACTTGACGCTTGTGCCTTACCTCTCCCCTCTGCCAATGCTTCGGCAAAGTTGGCGAACAAGACAGTAAACCATAGCCAAAATAGAAGCTGAAGATTGAACCAAAAATCAGCTTGCTCAAAATTGCCGCTAATGAAAAGGAGTGTACAAAACGCCGAACTTAAAGTTACGGCGAATATCACTGGGTTTTTAATCTGATGCTTAGGATTGAGTCTTGTAAATGACTCTTTGAGTGCACCAACTATAATTGCATTATTATTTATTTGAATCGTTTTTTTCATTCTATTTCCTTAATACAGCTTGCCGGAAAGCATAAGTACATGTTCGGCAATCGCCGTAAACGTTAATGACGGCAAGAAGGTCAACGCTCCTAAAATAAGCACCGTAAAAACCAAAAAGATGGTAAAGGTTGCATTATCGCTTTTCACAGAGCCCACAGAGAGCGCATACGTTTTTTTGTTCGACATACTAGCAGCGATCGCAATCATCGGAATAATCACTCCGAAACGACCGATAAACATGGCAATCGCCAACGTGATGTTATAAAATGGCGTATTGGCATTGAGTCCTGCGAATGCACTACCATTATTCGCTGCTGCTGATGTATAGGCATAGAGTATTTCACCCAAACCATGCGGTCCTCCATTGTTAAGGCTACTCAAAGCTCCAGAATAATTCGCGGCAATTGCGGAAAAGCCTAAAATAGCTATTGATGGAAGTAAAAGAGCAATAATGACTGCTTTAATCTCATATGCTTCGATCTTTTTACCTAAATACATCGGTGTTTTCCCAACCATTAGCCCGATCATAAACATCGATAAAAGGACATAGATCATCATTCCATAAAATCCTGCTCCGACACCGCCGAAGATCACTTCTCCAACCATCATCTGAAGCATCAAAACACCTCCCGCAAGAGGAGAAAAACTGTCATGCATCGAATTAACTGCACCACATGAAGCTGCCGTTGTTACCGTAGCAAACAAACTCGAACCGCCTAATGCAAATCGAACTTCTTTGCCCTCCATACTTGTGCCACCTTCAACACCCAAAGAGCTTAGCATTGTATTGCCATGAGATTCAGCGTAGTAAGTTGCTCCCAGCGTCAATGCAAACAACAGAGACATCGCTAGCAAAATTGCTACTCCTTCTCTACGGTTACCGGCAAATTTACCGTACGCAAATAACAAAGCTACCGGAATCAAAAAGATAGAGATAATTTGAATAAAATTGGTCAGTTCATTCGGGTTCTCAAACGGATGTGCGCTGTTCGCATTAAAAAATCCGCCGCCGTTCGTTCCCACCATTTTGATCGCTTCTTGACTCGCTACTGGACCCATCGCCAATGTTTGCTTGACACCTTCTATCGTGGTAACATCAATATATGCTGAAAAAGTTTGAATTACCCCTTGTGAAAGAAGAAACACGGCATAAATTAAAGCAAGCGGTAATAAGAGACGAAATGTTGTTTTTGTCATATCAACGTAAAAATTACCGATTCCTCTACCAGATAAACCACGCATTAATGCTACGGCCACAGCGGCTCCAGTAGCAGCTGAGAGAAAGTTTTGAATACTCAGTCCCACCATTTGGGAAAAGTAACTCATAGTACTTTCTCCAGAGTAGCTTTGCCAGTTTGTGTTGGTCACAAAACTCACTGCGGTATTTAGCGCTAAATTCCAATTTAAATTTGAAAAATTTTGGGGATTAAGAGGTAATACACTTTGAAAAAATAAAATAAGAAACAGTATAAAAATTCCGATGATATTAAAAACCATCAGCGATATTGAATACTCTTTAAAACTTTGAGATTTATCTGAATCAATCTCAGATACACGAAACAGAAGATTTTCAATAGGCGTCATTATGGAATCCAAAAATGTTTTTTGTCCATCAAAAATCTTATAAATATAGTTTCCAAGAAAATATCCTGAAACAACTACTACAATTGCGAATAACGCAAATAATACCATGTCCATTACTTCCATTTATAGCTCCTCAATCTTTACAAGGGTATAAACGAAGTAAAAAAACAACGAGATCGCAAGCGTTGCACCTGCAATAATTTCAAACATCATGCTTGACTCCACGTAAAATAGATTTCAAGCATAATAATATCCTCAAAACTAGTCAAAAAAAGCTCAAATAAAAGTGTTATTACATAAAGAAAAAATCAATATTTGTCTGTTAAAAAGACTGAGGGAAGGGTTTGAAAAAAATTTAATAGCTCTTAAAAGATGGAAGACAAAGGAAGAGGATTATCTCCCTCTTCTTTGGTTTGAAGGACGTTGCGCCGCCGTTTTTGGTCTGGCGTGATTATTTCTTTGGTTACTTCTTTGTTGGATCGGTTCCGCTTTTATGAATGGATCTGGCGTAAACTCTTTAATCGTATGTTTTGGAATATCTTGCTTGATAAGCTTTTCAATCCCTTTAAGATACTCATGTTCATCCACACAAACAAGAGAGATCGCCTCTCCGCCGTTTCCAGCACGCCCTGTTCTACCAATACGATGCACATAATCCTCTGCAACATTTGGAAGTTCAAAGTTTACAACGTGAGGAAGCTGATCTATATCTATCCCGCGCGCTGCGATATCAGTTGCAACAAGTACACGTACTTCACCGTTTTTAAAATCAGCAAGCGCTTTTGTTCTTGCGTTTTGGCTTTTGTTTCCATGAATCGCCGCGGCTGTAATGCCATCTTTTTCAAGCTGAGCCATAAGCTTATTTGCTCCATGTTTTGTTCTTGTAAAAACTAAAACTTGTTTCCAGTCACCCTCTTTTATAAGGTGAGTCAAAAGCTCTTTTTTGCGCTCTCTATCAACTGGATGGATTGTTTGTTTGATATTGCCCGATGTTGCATTTCTTTTTGCCACTTCGATAAGTGCAGGAGAGTTTAAAAGTGAATCTGCAAGTCTTTTGATCTCATCTGAAAATGTTGCAGAAAAAAGAAGGTTTTGACGTTTTTTTGGCAAAATCGCAAGCACTTTTTTAATATCGTTGATAAAACCCATATCAAGCATTCTATCTGCTTCATCGAGGATTAAAAATTCCACTTTAGAAAGATCTATCGTTTTTTGACTCACATGATCAAGTAAACGACCCGGAGTTGCGATGACGATATCAAGACCAGCTTGAAGCTGTTTGATTTGAGGATTGATGCTCACACCACCAAAAATGACGCTTGATTTAAAAGGCAAATATTTGCCATAAGTAGCAACGCTATCACCGACTTGAGCCGCAAGCTCGCGCGTAGGTGTGAGTATCAAAGCACGAATATAGTGACCTGACTTTTTCTCCTCTCCTAGCATTTGAAGTAAAGGAAGTGTAAATCCCGCTGTTTTTCCCGTGCCCGTTTGAGCGCCCGCTAGGACATCTTTTCCGCTCAAAATTACTGGAATAGACTGTTTTTGAATGGGTGTTGGCTGAGTGTAGCCTTGATCTTGGATCGCTTTAAGTAAAGGAGCGCTGAGCCCTAATGATGAAAATGACATTATGAAAGTACCTTGTGTGTGTTAGCCCGCTGGAAGTGTTACATGTAACAAATGTCGATTTAGGCTACGAAAAATATGTTTAAATAGAAGAATAAAAACGAAGTCAGTTGTGAACCGAAGCACAAATAATTTGGCGGATTATACCATAATTACTTCTCTTTTTTATCTTTTCTAAAGATAGATCTTACATTTCGTCTAAAACGCCTTGTACCAATTTTTTCTTGCATATTTTTTATTTTATCAATATCTTTCATATTAATATTTATTGTGGTATGTTCCATATCTTCACCCTCGACGATAGTGATGTTATCAGCTTTCTTAAATGCCATTTTTTGAGACTGAAAAACACTTCGATGTCCGGTGATCAAAAAAGCTATAACAACGCTAAGTGCAGCATAGTTTGCCATATTTGTTCCAAAAAGTTCAACAGCCATAATGATAGATGCTATAGGAGTATTTGTTGTTCCTGCCAATACACTGACAAAGCCTAGTGCTGCAAAAAGTGCTATATTATTTCCCATCACATCACCAAAAACGACACCACTTGTCGCTCCTACATAGAAGATAGGAGTTATAATCCCGCCACTTCCTCCAACACCCAAAGAAAGAGCCGTAAAAACTGTTTTAAGGATGAAATCATACCAATGAATACTTCCTTGCATGTGTAGACTTGGATCGATGGCATTGTTGATTGTATTTAGTCCTAGACCTAGATATTTATCTGAGACAAGCAGAGTAATGGCGACCATTATAAAACCGGCAACAAAAGCTTTGAGATATCTGTTGTAAGGTATTTTGTGAATAAGTGATTCACTCTTATTGACAAAAGTGATAAAAGAGTCTGAGACGATCCCAAAAAAGATACCCGCTAAAATAACTTCTCCTATTAATGGCAGATCAAGAGTGATAGAGCGAAAGAAGTTAATGTCATAATATGGATATTTCACACCAAAAAATTGAGCAGTCGTAAAAGCCGCAAATCCGGCAATGAAGGAAGGCAAAAGAACATCATACATAATCACGCCGACGATAAGCACTTCGATACCAAATATTGCTCCCGCGATAGGCGTACCAAAAACAGAAGCAAAACCCGCACTGATACCGCAGATAACTATCTTTTTTCTATCTTGTTTTGAAAATTTTAGCAGCGTCGCCACAAATGAAGCCGCACCTGCTCCTATCTGCGCTCCTGGACCCTCTTTTCCTACAGAACCTCCAGAAAAGATGGTTATGACCGTTGCTACAAGTTTTACAGGAATAACTTTGGCATTGATGTAACCATCCTCTTTATGGATCGCTTCTATGACTTTTTCAGTGCCGTGCCCTGTGGCATTTTTATCGAATGTCTGGATTATCCAGACGGTAAGCATAAGCCCAAAAGGAAGAATATAATAATATGAAAAAGGAAGTATGTCTCGCGTGGGTTGCGAATATTGCAAAGTCTTTAAAAAAAGAGACATCAGATAACCAATCATGATACCTATGACGGATGAAAGTATCAACCATTTAAAGACACTAAAAAATATAACAGTTTGCTCGGTGATATGTTGTTTCAACATGAATTCTTTCCTATGAAGTGCCTTATTATAGTCTCTTTTTATCAATAAATAAAGGCAAAGCTAACAATTCTTGGATACAATTTTGAACTTTAAAGGGTGTACATGAATAAATATGATCTTATCGTTATAGGTTCGGGTGCTGCTGGAATGATTGCCGCCATCAAAGCGGGTCGTGATGGTAAAAAAGTACTTTTACTAGAGAAACTCTCAAAGCTCGGAGCAAAACTCAAAGCCACTGGCGGTGGACGTTGCAATCTTACAAATACCCTTTCTAATGAAGATTTTATGGCAAAGTTTGGAAGAAATGGTCGCTTTATGCGCGACGCTCTTACTCTGCTCGATCATAACGCTCTCATAACTTTTTTCAAAGAGATCGGAGTTGAAACTCACGCGCCCGATGGATTTCGCGTCTTTCCTGTAGGACATAGTTCACAAACGATTTTAACAGCTTTAGAAGATGAACTCACTCGCTTACATGTAAGCATTTTAACCTCACAAAAAGTGACTGAGCTACTCAGTGATGATAAGCTTTTAAGCGGTGTAAAAACTGAAACTGAAACTTTTTATGCACCAAATATTATCATCGCAACTGGTGGACTTGGATATCCTACCCTTGGTGCTGAGGGAGATGGTTACACGCTTGCTTCTTTGTTTGGACACACAACAACTGAGCTATATCCAGCCATGATGCCACTTTCCACAAAAGAAAGTTGGACAGATAACTGCCGCGCGGATACCATTGCAAAAGTCGAACTGCGTGTTGATATTAAAAAATATAATAAGCTTAAGGCCAAAGGTGATCTTATCTTTACCAAAAACGGTATTCGTGGGCCTGTTGTACTTGATTTTGCTCGTGAAATTACTCCACTTTTAAGCCAACTTGGAGAAGTTCCCATCATCGCAAATCTCACAAAAGGGATGAATGAAGATGAGATGCTTCGCCATTTTAAAAATGAGAGTGCGAAAAATCCTGATGCATCCATAGAAGAGAGTTTACTTGGCATCTTGCCCTCTTCTGTTATCGGTGAACTCTGCAAACTTGTCGGCGCTGAGGCTTCTATGAAGTTTGCGAAATTAGAGGGAAAACAGCGTGCAGAACTTCTTAAAATTCTGATCTCAACTCCGCTAACAGTTACAGGACATGACGGATTTAAAATGGCCATGATCACGCGTGGCGGCATCTCGCTTAAAGAGATCAGCCCTCAAACGATGCAAAGCAAGATAGTAAAAGGTTTATATTTCTGCGGAGAAGTGATGGACATAGATGGCCCTTGCGGCGGCTACAATTTGCAATGGTCATTTGCAAGTGGGTATTTGGCAGGATCTCTTGAAGATTAACTATTTATCTCTATGGCTTTTTTAACACAAGAGTCTAGCGAAGTGGTATCTGAAATGACAGGAATGATGTTTTCTGGGAAATATCTTGCAGTTGTATGTCCTATGGATATCGCTTTAAAGCTTTCATCCCAAGCGACGTTTTTGAAAAAACATTCAATCGTAGAAGGAGATGAAAAGATGATAGTTGAATTTTTAGGTAACTTTATTGGCTTTTCAAACTCTTTACATACGGTTTGATACACTACTAATTCATCACATGTGACGTCGCTGGTATTTAAAATCTCTACAAAATCTGAGACAATTTTCGAAGCTCGAATATAAAGAACTTTTTCATGTTTGAATTTTTTGACTATCTCTAATGCAAACTCATTTCCATGTTTTTCTTTTCCAACAAATTTAAGATTTCCCCCTAAATGCTTCACTATCTTAGCAGTTTGTGGTGCTATGACATACGCTGGTTTTTTCTTCCATGTTTTATCAAAAGAGTCAAGCGCATAAATTGCATTTTTAGATGTGAAAATCAACGCGTCATAATCAGAAAAATCAACATCTTGCTTTATAGCTTGTATCTCAAACATTGGTAAGTTTTTTGCCCATTTCACTTTTTTGTCACTTAAGATATAGATATCTATTTTTCTGTTCTTTAAGTATGCAGAGATTGCTTTAAAATATCTTTGAATTTTATTTGAAAAAGTATTTGAGTCTGATATGACGATATTTTTATTTTCATCAATAAAGAAGTTAATCTTTTTTTTATTGAGCGCGTAAGTGATATTTATCAATTCTGTAAAAGTAAGTTCTTTAGAGCAGTTTTTATCTAATACTAAAATATTCATTTTTTCATCATATTCATAATATATTAAATTTAATGATTCTAGTATGTTTTTGATTTCATTCATGGTTTTATACATCTTTACATAGGAAATTTAATCATAATCATACAGCTTTAGATTAAACAATTGCTAAACTAGAGTTCGACTCAGGCTATCAATCTATACAATACACCCGTAGTCAAAAACGAAAAAAGTATGCCATATCCCACGATGGAAGAGCTGAGTTTTGGAGCTAGTCCCGTCATGGAAGCCATCGCTCCCGCCGTTATCATCGGAGACATTCCTGCTTCTAAGATGGCAACATTTGTTGCTTCACCACTCCATCCAAAAAATTTCACAACAAGGATGGCGACGAGCGGCGCGGCGATAAGCTTGATAAAAAGAGAGACGCTAAAAGGTGCAAGTTCATCACGAGTAAGACGCAGTTGCAGTTGAAGACCAACAGCAACAAGAGCAACAGGAACAATGGTATTTGCCAAAGTTGCCAATACTTTTGTAATATTCGCATCAAACTCCACTCCCATCAGCGATAAAGCAAGTATAAGTGCTATAAATGGGGGAAATGTGATGATCTTAAAAGAGATGATCTTTAAACTCACTTCACTCTTATGAGAATAGTAAGAAACGATAAAAGTTCCATATAGAGCGAAGGCGATAAAAGTCCCAAACTGATCATAGATCATAATATAGGGCAAAGCACTCTGTCCCATGTAAGCATTTATGATACTGGTAAATCTGTGCTCCTTTCAAATCTCATAGTTCAAAATATCCAAAATGGAGAAGGAGTTTGTGTTGTTGATCCTCACGGAGAATTAGTAGAAGAAATTTTACATTTGATTCCT
>JBBRBK010000018.1:0-33648 GCA_038205935.1 Campylobacterales bacterium | reverse complement strand
TTATATCCGATTGTCTAGGTGGCTATAGAGAGAGGGAAACGCCTGGCTCCATTCCGAACCCAGAAGCTAAGCCTCCCATCGCTGATAATACTGCATCTTTCAGGTGTGGAAACGTAGGTCGCCGCCTAGTTCATCGGATTTTTACAATAATAATAACTACAATCCCTTTACTTACTTACTTTTAATCCTCATTTTTTAATCAATCAATACTAATTATACTTCTCTATATTATCTTTGTCTCTATACCAATATTTAAGTATTTTATTCTTGGCTTACTTACATGTATAGCTTTTTATATTTCATAATATTTATAAATTTTTTCTATATAAAGCTTGTGTTTGAATGAAATTATTTTTACTAATTAGCATTTTCATACTAATACCATTATCTAAATTTGTTGAGACTAAGATGTTGCTGCACATATTTATTTTTGTATAATCTACTAAGTATGAAAGCATTTGATCTTCATAATAACTTTTATTTTCATTCTTATCCGTCATTAGTTCATAGATGCGGATATGTCTTTTTTCTAATAAATTTGTTTCTATTTTTATACCTGCATATGTGATAGGTTTTTCTTCATTGAGTAAGAGAATAATTTTATAATTTTCTTTAACCATTTGATATATCAAATCTTCATATTCCTTATATGTTAAATGGTTCATATATTGTTTTATTATTTCGTATGCCAATGTTAATTCTACTAGTTGGATTTCCCTTATTTGCATTATTTCATCTCTTTTACTCTATGCTCAAATACCTTTATTTTTCTTTTTCTATCATCTTTTTATATTGAGTAGTAATTCTATCGATATGATCTTTGTTTGGAACTTTTCTTGATGCAGTGTATCCGACTATATTGTTTTCTTCATCATATTTTGGAATTATATTCACGATTACCCAGTAAAATTTTCCATCTTTACGTAAGTTTTTTACATAACCTTCCCACATCTTTCCACTTTTGACAACTCTCCACATCTCTGCAAAAGCAGCACGTGGCATATCTGGATGTCGAAGAATACTGTGAGGTTGACCAAGAGCTTCCTCTTTTGTGTAGCCACTCATCTCTACAAATTTTCTATTGACGAAAGTGATAATGCCTTTTGTGTCTGTTTCTGATATAAGAGTTTTTCCATCAAAAAACATCTCTTCATTAAGTGGTTTAGGTCTTGTCATTTTTTTTGCCTTTATAATAAATATTTTTCTGCAGTATAGCTCTTGTAGCCTTATGTAATATTGATGTTAGCGCTATTACGTTACAATCATGTTAAAAATGGATAAGACTACAATGTTGTCATCAGAGATAGATAAACTTTTAGATCAAAATAACAAATTATTGACCGAGATATATTTCGACCTTCAAAACCACTTTGAAGAAAAATATGGTAATGATACGGTCGTCTTTATGGAAATCGGGACATTTTTTGAAGTCTATGAAGTTAATAATGATGAACTACAAATAGGGAAAGCAAAAGAGATAGCTGAGCTATTAAATATTCAGCTTACAAAGAAAAATAAATCAATTATAGAAAACTCCGCAAAAAATCCTCTCTTAGCGGGTGTTCCAGCTGTTTCATTTGAACGTTACCTAAATCGTCTTATTCAAGAGCAAAAATATACAGTTGTTGTTGTGAAGCAACGCGGAAAACCTCCAAAGATCAGTCGCTATATTTCACAGATTATCTCTCCGGGTACGAACTTTGATTACACGATAGATAATGATGACAATTATATCGTCTCCCTTTTGGTGGACAAACATAGAGATATTTATACAGTCGGCTACAGTGCTATCGATATAACAACAGGCAAAACTTGGCTTTATGAAACGCATGGTAGTAGTGAAGATCAATCTTATGCGCTTGATGAAGTATTTAATCTTTTAAATATTTATAAAACAAGTGAAGTTGTACTCACATTTTTAGATGGTGTGGATGATCAAAGGGCAGTGTTAAATTATTTGGAAATCCCAGAGCATTATCACTACACTGTTAATCACGATATCCCGCGTATTGATTATCAAAACGAGCTTTTTAAAAAAGTTTATCAAATCAAATCACTTCTCTCACCTATAGAACATCTTGATCTTGAGCGTTCACCAATGATCTCTCAATCTTTGGCTATTTTAATCCATTTTGTTATCGAACATGATGTTCATATTATCCAAAAACTTGACCGTCCTCGTATCATTGATAATCGTCGTTACATGTATCTTGGAAACAATGCCCTTGAACAGCTCTCTATCATCTCAAAAGATCGTAATGAGATCACGCTCTTAAAGATGCTTGATAAAAGTGCTACAGCCATTGGACGTCGACTTTTAAAAGAGAGACTTTTAAATCCTATCATGGAGAGCGAAGAGTTAACACGCCGCTATAACCTCATAGAAAAAGTAAACTCCCACACAAGATATCTCGAAGAGACAATGCGAGGAATTTATGATTTAGAGCGTCTTTCCCGCCGCCTTGATCTTGGACGTTTGCATCCTTTTGAGATAAACCACATCTATGAGTCAATGATAAATGTGAAAGAGTTGATGGATTACATCAAAAAGCATAAGATACAAAAAGCCACTTTTAGCGAGAGTGAAGTAGATGAATTCTTGCGCGATATTTATAAAAGTATCGATCTTGATATTTCACGACGCTTTACGCAAGCCACCATTGATGAGAACTTTTTGATGAGAGGCGTAGATTTTAATGTGGATACTCTTGTGGATGAAAATACTAATATGTTGCAAAGTTTCAATATTATCATGGACGCTATTCAAGGACTTATTAACGGAGTTACTTCAAATAATTCTAGTGGAAGTGTGGCACTTGGCGTACTTGATAAAGAGGGTTACTATATTACGCTGAGTAAAAATAGATATGCGCTCATCGAAACCGTTTTTAAAACTCATAGCATCGAGATCGAAGGCATACATGTAAGCTTTTCTGCGTTTAGTGTGAAAAAGCTTACGAACAATGTCAAGATAACCTCGCCGCTTTTAGATGAACTCTCTGACAAGATTATGAGAAATAAATCTAAGATAGTAGCACTTGTAAAAGAGCGGTATACTCAGCTTCAAAGCGTGTACGAGCATCGTTATGCTCTGCTTTTTGATCGTATTATCGGCTATGTCGCTGACTTGGATGTGGCGGTAAGTTCTTCTAAAGTCGCTCAACTTTATAACCATTCGCGTCCGATGATAGTCGATGTTGGCGATGATGAGAATTTTATGCAGATTATGCAGTTGCGTCATCCTCTTATTGAACTCCAACAAAGCCGTGGCATCTATATACCAAACGACATCGTTATGGGAAACCGTGATTATATGGACTTGCCATATCCGACAACGGTAATGCTTGATGTCCATGTACACGATGGTCACGATATCAACGGTGTACTTTTGTATGGTATCAACTCAAGTGGAAAATCTTCTTTGATGAAGAGTATCGGCATTGCTATTTTGATGGCTCAAAGCGGATTTTTTGTGAGTGCGGCGGCGATGAAATTTTCTCTTTTTGAATCTATCTTTACACGCATCGTCTCACGTGATAATCTTGCAAAAGGGCTTTCGACTTTTGCTGTGGAAATGGTAGAACTCAAAAATATTTTTAACCGCGCAACAGTGAAATCTTTAGTGCTCGGAGATGAAATATCTCACGGCACAGAAACACTTTCAGGCGTTGCCATAGTCGCAAGTGCGATTATCAAACTGGCAAAACTGCGAAGTATATTTCTTTTTGCTACACACTTGCATCAGCTTTCTACCATGCAGGAACTAACACGTCTTAAAAACGTAGTCGATCTGCATTTGAGTGTAGAGTATGATGAGGCAAAAGATTTGCTCCTTTTCAATCGTGTCCTTCAAAGCGGAAGCGGAAGCAGTATTTATGGATTAGAGTTTGCAAAATCGCTTCACATGGATGAGGAATTTTTAGATACGGCGAACTCCATCCGTAAACGTCTTGCAAACGATTTTGATGAGCTTGAACTTTTAGTGAAGAAAAAAACAAGTAAATATAACAAAGAATTATATGTGACAAAATGTATTATCTGTGGCGCGATAGCAGAAGATGTGCATCATATCTCTGGGCAGTCACTTTCAGATAAAGCTGGTTTTATCGGGCATTTTCATCAAGATCACAAACACAATCTTGTGCCTCTTTGTAAAGAGCATCACAGGCTTATCCACGATGGCAAAGTCAAAGTAAGCGGATTTGTAATGACATCAAAAGGTTTACAGCTTGAATATGAAGAGATACTAAAGCAGCCCAAAGAACTTACTCACTCTACATGTAAGGACGATGAGCTTGAGATAAACATCATCGAAGAGAAGAAATCTCCGCTAGATGATTGGGATTTTTAGACACTAGCCGGAGTTAGATTTTTATTTTAAATTTCATTAAAGTTGCATATGCTACTATTTTGAAAATTTTATGATTTGGAGAGTGTATGGCATATGTGCTAAAAGATTCTATCGGATACAGAATAAATCTTGTAGCAACGACGATGAAAACAAATTTTACAAAACTTTTACAACCGGCATACGGTGTTGCAGCAGAGCAATTTGCGACTTTAAAGATCGTTAGTGAGGACAATGAAGTCACACAGACACAAATAGCTGAGCTGCTTGGTAAAGATAAGACTACGGTGGGTAGGTCGATTGATTCGCTTTTTAAAAAAGGTTTACTTGTCAGAGAAGATCTTCAGAGTGATAAAAGGGCAAATAGAATTTCATTAACGCCACAAGCAGAACAGATATTAAAATCTGCAATACCGATGGCACAAGAATTTAATGAAGCTATAAAAAATAAATTGACTGAGAATGAAATAGAGACTTTTTTTAAAGTGCTAGATACCATTCTCGAAAACAGTAAAAAAGTTGATATAAATAAAGGAAAAGTAGATGAAGTTATTGAGTAAATATTTATCAAATACAGTTTTAATAGGAAGTGCTTTAGTTGGAAGTGTTTTGATTGGTAGCGTTCTTTTCGCGCAAGATACTAAAACTATCGCTGTAATGCCAGCACCAAAAGTTGATGTTTACATCGTCGGCGCCGCACAAGATATGCAAATTCCTCTTGAATACCCCGCGCGTATTACATCTGTACAAGATGTGACGATCACTGCGAGAGTCACGGGTGTATTACAAAAAAAATACTACATTGAGGGACAATCAGTCAAAAAGGGAGATCTGCTTTATAAGATAGAGCCAGATACCTACGAGGCAAGTGTAGAGAGTGCAAAAGCAAATCTACAGCTTGAAAATGCAAAGCTTGATAAAGCGCAAAAAGATTGGGATCGTGCAAATGCTCTTTTCAAAGATAAAGCGATAAGTGATCAGGATAAAGATAGTGCATTTTATGCTTATCAAACAGCCAAAGCAAGTGCAAATGTTGCAAAAGCAGCGCTTCATAAAGTTGCTGTCGATCTTAGCTATACAAATGTGCGCGCAACTATCAGCGGAATAACTGGAATGAAAATGGTAGATGTCGGAGACCTTGTAAAAGAAGGATCAGCGATTGTAAGCATTACTCAGACAAATCCTATCTATGCGGAATTTTCCATCCCTGATATCAGTGCAATAAAACAAAAATATCAACTTCAAAAAGGGAACTGGGCACATATACAAAGTGCAAATCTCAAAGCTTCTCTTATAGTAGATGGCAAGCCTTATCAAACACTTGGTAAAATAGATTTTGTCGATTCACGTGTAGATAAATCGACTTCTACACTTAAAGCTCGCGCTGTTTTTGATAATGCTTCCCTCTCTCTCTTGTCAGGTACATTTGCAAAAGTGAAGATAATGGGCATTGTTTCTAAAAATATTATGATAGTTCCACAAAAAGCTGTTTTACAAAATCCTCTAGGAACTATAGTCTTTGTAGTAGTCAATGGAAAAGTAGTTGCAAAACCAGTAAAAATTTTAGATACAGCGGGTCAAAACTTTGTAGTCTCGGGTGTATCGCCAAAAGATGTAGTCGTTGTTAACAACTTCTTTCGTATCAAACCGGGTGCTTCTGTCATCATCGATAAAACTATCAATAAATAGGCAGGAAGATGTTTTCTAAATTCTTTATAAATAGGCCTATTTTTTCTGCAGTACTCTCTATCATAGTGCTTATCGTAGGTTTTATATCAATTAAGATTCTCCCTATTGAAGCTTACCCAAGTGTTGTTCCAGTTCAGATCAACGTGAGTGCAACTTATCCGGGAGCGGACGCTCAGACACTAGCAAAAACTGTTGCTGCACCACTTGAAGAAGCGATTAACGGCGCGGATAACATGATTTACATGACCTCTACGGCTTCGCCAAGTGGAAGTATCTCTATTAGTGTTCTTTTTAAAATAGGAACAGATCCAGATGCGGCAAATGTGGATGTTAACAATCGTGTGCAACTCGCACTTAGTTCACTTCCTCAATCTGTTCGCGATCAAGGGATAAGCATACGAAAACAATCTCCCGATATGCTCAAAGTCCTTGCTTTTACTTCAAAAGATCAAAAGCATGACACTATCTTTTTATCAAACTATGTTTCTATGAATGTTTTGGATGACATTAAACGTATTCCTGGCGTTGGTGATGCACATATCTTTGGTAATCAAGATTATTCCATGCGTGTTTGGCTCGCACCTGATAAACTTGCGAACTTCGGTCTAAGTGTCACTGATGTCGTAAATGCAATAAAGAGTCAAAATAATCAATACTCAGCAGGACAATTAGGACAAGAGCCAACGGCAAAAGATCAGGTATTTACTTATACGGTTCAAGCTCAGGGCAGACTTCAGGATGCGGAGCAGTTTGGTGATATCATCCTAAAATCAAATCCTGATGGTTCAGCACTCAAACTTAAAGATGTTGCGCGCGTGGAACTTGGCTCAGCAACTTATTCTTTTAAAGCAACATTCAATAAAGAGCCAATGATCCCAGTTGGGATCTTCCTTTCTCCGGGAGCGAATGCGCTTAAAGTCTCAGCAGAACTTGATAAAACAGTGGAAGAGCTTTCAAAAAAATTCCCCTCAGATATAAAAATCAGTGTTCCGTATGATCCAACAGAATTTGTTAAACAGTCGATTACGGAAGTTGTTTATACTTTAGGACTTTCTATTTTACTAGTTGTTGGAATTATCTATCTTTTCTTAGGCAATGTTAGAGCAACTATCATCCCTGTTATTGCGATTCCTGTTTCTATTATCGGGACGTTTGCAGGATTTTATGCCGCTGGATTTTCTATCAATCTTCTTACCCTCTTTGGGCTTACTCTGGCCATCGGGCTCGTTGTGGATGATGCCATTGTCGTTATCGAAAATGTTGAGCGGATCTTACATGAGAATCGTGATATGAGTGTCAAAGATGCTACCATCAAGGCGATGAGTGAGATTACAGGGCCGGTTATCGCTATTGTTTTGGTGCTTTCGGCTGTTTTTATTCCTGCTTCGTTTATAGGAGGCTTTAGCGGAAAGTTGTATCAGCAGTTTGCCATTACTATCGTTATGTCTGTGAGTATTTCTGGACTTGTTGCTTTGACATTGACTCCTGCACTATGTGCGTTGTTTTTAAAACATGAAGAGCCGACACCTTTTTGGCCTATAAGAAAATTTCACCAGTTTTTTGACATGGCGACATCTGGTTTCACTTCAGGTGTGAAGCGTGTCATCAAGCTTGGATTTTTAAATCTTATTCTTTTTGTGGTTATGATAGGCGTGGCATATATGCTCTCTAAAAAACTCCCAACTGGGCTAGTTCCAAACGAGGATCAGGGGGTTGTTATGGTAATCCAAAATATGATGCCAGGTACCTCTTTATCAAGAACAAAAGCGACAACTGATGAGGTTGGAGATACACTTTTAAAAAATCCAAATGTTACAAAAGTAGCAGGACTTTCCGGTCTTGATATCACGACATTTGCGTATAAAACAGATTCAGCAATCTCTTTTGTACACCTTACAGATTGGGACAAGCGCAAGTCTGCTGAATTAGGAGCAGATCAGATCGCGAAATCACTTATGGGGCAATTTTCACAAAATAAAGAAGCCTTTTTGTTTGCTGTGACTCCACCTCCGATTCGCGGTATGAGTACAACCGGTGGATTTGAGATGTATGTGCAAGATCGTACCGGTGGTGATGTAACACTGTTAAATGATTATGTCGATGAGATTGTCAAACGTGCATCTGATCGTCCTGAGCTTATGGGGGTGCGTTCAAGTTTAAATACTAATGTACCACAGTATAAGGTGGAGGTTGATAAAGAAAAAGCTAAGGCTCTTAGTATCTCTATTGCCGATATTTTTACAACTATTCAAGCATCATATGGTGGTTCTTATGTGAATGACTTCAACCTTTTTGGTCGTACGTATCATGTAGATGTAGAGTCAGATGCGCCATATCGTGGGAGTACAAATAGTTATGATAATATATTTGTTAAATCTTCCAATGGAAATTTAATCCCTATCAGTGAAGTGGCTAAGATTACCCGTGTTGTAGGACCAAGTGTCATCCAGCGTTTCAATATGTTTGATGCGGCAAAAATTTCAGGTCAGCCAAAACCGGGGTATAGTTCTGGAGATGCGCTTAAAGCTATAGAAGAGGTTTCTGCGTCTGTCTTGCCAGATGGATATTCCATCAGTTGGGCAGGAACAGCATATCAAGAAAAAAGTTTAGAAAAGGGTGGAAATATGGCATTTGTATATGCGATACTTTTTGTCTTTTTAATTCTCGCGGCTTTGTATGAGAGTTGGAGTATTCCATTTGCGGTTATCTTGGCTGTTCCATTTGCATTCTTTGGAGCAGTTTTAGGACTTTGGTTACGAGGACTCGAGAGCGATATCTATTTCCAAGTCGGACTTATCACTCTTGTAGGACTCTCAGCAAAAAATGCCATCTTGATGGTAGAGTTTGCGATGCAAAGACTCAAACTTGGACATTCACTTCTTGATGCGACTATTGAGGGTGCAAAAGTGCGTTTTCGTCCGATTGTTATGACATCATTTGCATTTATTATGGGTTCTTTGCCTTTGGCCTTAAGTGTAGGTGCTGGAGCAAACAGCCGTCATATTATCGGAACGACTGTTGTAGGTGGAATGATAGCGTTGACCATGATCGGTATCTTTTTTGTACCGCTTTTTTATTATTTGATTATGAGTTTTAAACAGAGATTTTTTGCTAAAGGAGATGGTCATGCAAACTAAAATATTACTAAGTTTTGCGATGCTATTTTTTGCTGGTTGTTCATTTGCACCAGAGATGAAGACTCCCGATATTGCGCTTCCAACTTCTGTAAGTAAAAAAAGCGCCAATATCGATACGCAGTGGTGGAGAGGTTTTGGTGATCAAAATCTTAACAAACTCATCACCGAGGCACTTCAAAATAATGATGATTTGAAGCTTGCCGTAGAAAATGTCAAAAAAGCTAGAGCTCTTTATGGAATTAGTGAAGCTCAGATGTATCCAGAGATTGATCTTGATGGAAGTGCAACACGTCAAAGTAAGAGTTTAAATGCCTATCCAAGTTCATTTGGCGGTACGTACAATAACTTTGCTCTTTCAGCTTCAGTGGCGTATGAACTAGATTTTTGGGGAAAAGTAAGAAATCAGGAAAAAGCTAACTTCGCGACACTTCTTGCAACTGACGCACTTCATGATGCTCTAGAGATTTCTCTTGTGAGTGATGTGGCAAGTTACTATTTTAATCTTGTTTCTATCAATGAGCAACTACGTATCGCAAAAGAGAGTCTAAAAAGTTATGAAGATACTCTGAATTACAAAGAAAAGCAACTTAAACACGGAGTTGTAGATGAACTTGTAGTAGCACAGGCAAGAGCACAAGTAGCATCAGCAAATACTATGATGCAGACCATACAATCAAGCAGGATAAAAGTACAAAATGCTTTGATCCTTCTTTTGGGACGTAATCCAAAAGAGATATTTGAAAATGTCTTAATGAGTTCAAAAACTTTGCCAGAGGGGATCAATATTCCCTCAGGTCTTTCAGCATCACTTTTACAAAACCGTCCAGATATCAAAGCTGCTGAAGAAAATCTAAGATCTAAAACGTCACTTGTGGGTGTTGCAAAAGCGGCTTACTTTCCAAGTGTGACTTTGACTGGAAGTTATGGATACCAGAGTCAAACGCTTGATAAACTGATGCAAAGCAGTTCTTTGGCATGGGGCTTTGGCCCGAGTATCAATGTGCCTTTGTTTGATTTTGGAAGAATCAAACAAGCTGTAAAGGCGAGTAAATCAGATCAAAGGGCCGCAATTATTTCTTATGAAAAAGCTGTTAAGATCGCTTATAAAGAGGTATTTGATGCTTTAGAAACAATCAAGATTTCCAATCTCAAACGTGACGCGACAAATCAAGAAACTGCTGCCTATCAAAATGCTTTAGAGATAGCAACTAAAAAGTTCGATCATGGAACGGCAAGTTATCTTGATGTCCTTGATGCTCAAAAAGCACTTTTAAATGCCAAGCTTTCAGGTGCAGATGTTGCGGGCCAGCTGCTTATCGCAGATGTAACACTCTATAAAGCGCTTGGCGGCGGCTGGAGCCAAGAGACAAAAAGAGAAAAGTTTTTAGAAAATAAAAAAGATGACGAATAATGCAAATAATAGAACTGTTTAAACATCTGATAAATGCAAAAAGTGAAACGCCTGATGATGGTGGATTACTCGATTTTATAGCTGAATATTTGCAAGGATATACGGCTGTAAGAATAGATAAAAATGAGGTAAAAAATCTTTTTATTTATAAAAAATTCGGTGAAGGAAAACATCTCTGTTTTGCCGGACATGTGGATGTTGTTCCCGCAGGTGGCGGTTGGGATACAAATCCTTATGAAGCTGTAGAAAAAGATGGTTACATTTATGGTCGCGGTGCACAGGATATGAAAAGTGGCGTGGCGGCATTTTTGCAAGCCGTTAAAGAGACAAAAGAGTTTAATGGAATACTTTCTTTGCTTTTGACTTCGGATGAGGAAGGCCCGGGTAAATATGGAACGCTTGAAGTTTTAAAATATCTCAAAGAAAATGATTTGATGCCTCATAGCTGTGTGGTTGCTGAACCTACATGTGAAGCCGTTTTTGGCGATGCTATTAAAGTAGGGCGTCGCGGTTCTATCAATGGACTCTTAAAGATCCAAGGCAAGCAGGGACATGCAGCATATCCAGAAAAATCGATCAATCCGATTCACCAAATTGCAAAAGTGCTAGATAAGATTGCTGGAGTCGATCTTGACAATGGAGATGAGTTTTTTGCACCAAGCAAATTTGTCATCACCGATATTCGTTCTGGAATGCAAGTCACAAACGTAACTCCAAACTCTTTGGAAATGATGTTTAATGTACGCAACTCCACAAAAACGACGACAAAAGAGATAGAGAATTTCGTGGCAGAGCATTTTAAAGAGATGGACTATACTCTCTCCCTTGATCAAACAGCCTTTCCTTTTGTGACAAACTCTGATACAAAAATTGTTAAAGATATAGACAAAGCCATAGAAGAGATAACAGGCATAAAAACAAAATACTCCACAGCCGGAGGCACAAGTGATGCCAGATTTATCGCGCCTTGCGGGGTGGAAGTGATAGAGTTTGGAGTGAAAAATGATACAATTCACTCCATAAACGAGAGAACGACAGCAAAAGAGGTCGAGGATCTTTATAAGATCTTTAAACGTCTCATAGAAATATATTAAGGGGTAATTATGAAATTCGTACAAACAACAAAAGCACCATCAGCGATTGGACCATATTCACAAGCAGTTATAGCCAATGGAATCGTTTACACTTCAGGACAGATCGCTTTAACTCCAGAGGGTGTGATGCTTGAAGATGACGTCGCAGTTCAAACAAAACAGGTTTTAAAAAATCTTACTGCCGTACTTCAAGAAGCGGGCAGCGATCTAGATCAAGTTATCAAAACGACTATATTTTTAGCAAGTATGGATGATTTTGCTACTGTCAATGAACTGTATGCTGAGGCGTTTGGCTCTCACAAACCGGCACGTTCAACTGTAGCTGTCAAAACTCTTCCGAAAAATGCTTTAGTGGAAATAGACGCTATTGCTTTAGTAAAATAAAGCCTTAGATGTAAGGCTTCAAAACTTACATGTAAAAAGATAGTATCACTTATAAAAAGGTAAAACGCATTAACAATGGCTAAATATAAAATCTTAATGGCAATATTTATCTTTATTATCTTGATAATAACAGCAATTTTTCTCTACTTTCGATTTGAAGTAAAAGAAGATAAGTTAAAACATGTCCTAGATCAATTAACGCTTGAGCTAAATGATCAACTCAAAACCAATCAAATGGATGCCTTGAAATTAGCACTTGCCATGTCTAAAAATAGTGCTCTTGTGGATGCACTTGAAAATGATGATGAAGATTTGGGATATCGCATTCTCTCAGATGTTACGAAAAACATAGAAACCAATACCCATACAAAAATAAAAGCACAAATCATCACCAGTGAGTACAATATTTTTGCAAGAAGTTGGGATGATGTTTATGCGGGGATGCCTCTTGGTGATTATCGAACGGATCTTGATTATTTTAAAACTCATAATACTCCAAGAACATCGATAGAAGTGGGTCGTAGACTAGGATTAAAAGCGACCGTACCCATGTATAAAAACAACATATTCTTGGGATTTTTTGAAGTTATAGATTTTTTTGAACCCATTACAGAGTTTTTTAGAGCGCAGGGAATAGATTTATATGTTTTAATGGATGATAAATATTATAGTACTGCTGTGTTGATGCAAGAAAATTTAACTCTAAATAAATATATAGTCGCAAATAGAAACTACAACGCAACGCATATTGAAGTACTGAAAAATATAGATTTTAAACAGTTGAAGTCAAATAGAATTATTTCAACCAAGGACAGACATATTTTTTATGAAGCTATGCATAATGGCGCGGGAGAAACGATAGGTGCATATGTGATGATATTACCTGATAAGTATTTAAATTATTTTAGAGACCCTGAAGATGATATATCATTTTTAATCAATGTAAAAAGAGGTAGTTTATACAACATTCAAAAAAGTAAAGAGATGCGAAGTGGCGATCTTTATAATTTCAATAATCCTTCTGCCATTTTTTATATGAAAAATATTGTATCAGGAGAAGATAAAGGAGACTTTTCAAATCAAGCATATAAAAAACTGAATAATTACTCCAAAGATGAATTGATCCAACTTATACTAGACAATCGGGTAGTAAAACATATTGATGGGAAAATTAAATGAAAATTTTATTGTTAGAAGATGAATACTCTTTACGAATAAGTATCAAAGAGTTTTTAGAAGATATTGGTCACACAGTGGATGCTTTTATGGATGGACTCGATGCATACAATGCAGTTTTTGATAAAACTTACAATCTTTTACTTCTGGATGTCAACGTACCATCACTTTCTGGTTTTCAACTTTTAGAAAATCTGCATAAAGAAAATATGAAGATACCAACCATTTTTTTAACTTCAATGACAGATATCTCAAATCTTAGACAAGGATATGAAAAGGGTTGTTGTGACTACATTCGAAAGCCTTTTGATCTTGAAGAATTGGAACTACGTATCTCTCAAGCCTATAAAAGTTGTTATGCAGATGATAGTCATTTTATAGATCTAGGGCAGAACGTAAACTACAATATGACCAAAGGAAAACTCACTTTAAATGATGAAGAGGTGATTTTAAGAAAAGCTGAAAAAGATATCTTGGAAGTGTTGATAAAATATAAAAATACGGTTGTCTCCATTGCCACGATTCAAGATGAAGCTTGGGGCGAATATGTTGAACCGGCGACTATCCGCGTACAGATGAAAAATCTTCGACAAAAGATTCCTGAGGGAATCATTCAAAATCGAAGAGGTTTAGGGTATATCATTGAACGATCTTAAAAATGCTGTACAAAATGCTTTCATCTATACTGCGCTGGTGGCGGCTATTTTATTAGCACCACTATTTTTTTATTTTATATATATGAAAAATATTTATTCCATAAAAAATGAGTTAGTTTTAAAAGAAAAATCCTTAATGATTATCAAATCTATGGAAGAGTTTAACCAAGATGATCCATATTTTGAATATCCACGGTTTCAGACATTTCAATCGGGCTTATATGATATAAGATTTAAGCCTATTTTTTCTCTGATTCATTATGATATTAAAAATTTTAAAGAGGGCTATCATCTTGATGATAATGACGCATATTTAATTATCGATCTTCCAAAAGACAGATACTTTGGAGCAAGTTATTTGATTGTAAAAAATAGTGTTTCCTATGCAGATCTTTATAAAAACGTTGCAACTATTTTGTTTTCAATTGTTTTATTGGTATTTGGACTTAGCATGTTCTTTTTAAATAATTTTGCTAAACCATTTAAGCTCTTAAATCAAAAACTTGATAATTTCATAAAAGATTCCATCCACGAGATCAATACGCCTTTAGCTATAATAAATGTCAACATAGATCTCTATAACAGAAAAAATCCAACGAATAAATACATGCAAAGAATGAAAGCTGCCGTAAAGGTTTTATCGCATATTTATGAAGACATGGATTATCTGGTGAAGTACAATAGAATAGATCATGAGCCGCTAGAGATTGATTTTACAAAGTTTATGCAAGATAGAATAGATTATTTTTCAGATGTAGCTTCTATGAAAGAGATAACAATTGAGAGTGATATAGAAAATAATATTTCGATTTTTATGAACTATAAAGAGCTTCAGAGGGTTGTGGATAACAATATCTCAAATGCCATCAAGTATTCATATGAAAATAATATTATCAAAATATCTTTACATGTAAGAGATGATGTGTGCAGCATGAGTTTTCAAGATTATGGTGTCGGTATAGAAAAGGTTGAAAAGATCTTTGAAAGGTACTATAGAGAAAACACAAATAAAGGGGGTTTTGGCATAGGCCTTAACATCGTAAAATCAATTATTGATAAGGAAGGAATCCTCTTAAGCATCGAATCAGAACCAAAAAAAGGGAGTACTTTTACCTATACTTTTCCAAAAAGAATCATTACTCTGAATTAAAATAAAAAAACCTGCAAAAATAACTCCATTTTATATAAATTTTACACTTCATTGTTAAACTACCCTCGAATCAAAATAAGGAGGAAGTAAAATGAGAACAAGCCTAATGGCATCATTACTTCTTGGATGTTCTTTATTTGCTGTTGATTATAGCAGCATGATAGAAAGTCCAAATGCAAGTACAATAATACAAAAAGATCTACTGGCCCCAGCAAAGGCAGATACAATGCCTGCTGATTGTATTTCGAGCGATCCAAAAGCAATCGCTAGAGGCGCTTTTATTTTTCATAATCTTAACGGTGAGACAAAAGATACTCCACCAGAGGGATTAAGTAAAAAAAATAGTGACGGTTCAGAGAAGCAATATGGAAATTGTATCGCTTGTCATAATATTGAAGGCGCGAAAGGTGCTGGAAATATTGGTCCTGATCTAAACGGTTACAAAAAGAACTTTATTGACAGTGGTGCAAGAAGTGATCAATTTGTATACCAAAAAATTGCTGATGCACGTATCGACAACCCAAATACACACATGACAATAAACCTGACAACGGGATTATTCAATAAAAGAGAAATATGTGACATAGCTTCATATATTGTATCTCCAAAATAAAAGAAGGGAAATTAATTATGCAAAGAAGAGATTTTATGAAAACATTAGGAGCTGCAGCTGTTATGAGTGCAGTTATTCCGGTTATGAGTTTTGGCGCTGACGCACCAAAAGGTCCAGGTGCATTTTCGTACAAACAGGCTATAGATACTATTACTGGTGGAAAAACACCGGTTAAGTCAGAAAAAATACATTTAAAAGTTCCAGAAATCGCTGAAAATGGAGCTGTTGTTCCGGTAACTGTAGAAGTTGATTCTCCAATGACTGAAAGTGATTATGTCAAAGCAATTTATATATTTGCTACAAAAAACAATAATGTCCGTTGTGTTGCTATGCATCTTACTCCGGCAAATGGAAAAGCTATACTTGGAACTCGCGTTAAGTTAGGCGGAACACAAGAAGTAGCAGCTTTGGTTGAGATGAGCGATGGTTCTTTCTTGGTTAATTCTCAAAGTGTTAAAGTAACAATCGGTGGATGTGGTTGATCGCATCAACCAACATAAATTTACAAAAAAATAACTAATAAAGGATTTACTATGGAAGAAAGAAAAGCATTAATTAAGATCAAACCAAAGAGCTACGCAGATGGCGAAATCGTAAAAGTTGACTTTATGGTTATGCATCCGATGGAAACTGGTATGCGTAAAGATAAAAAAACAGGACAACTTGTTCCTGCAAAATACATTAACAGTGTGAAGTTTGATTACAATGGAAAGATCATCACATCTATGAATGTATGGGAATCTGTATCAGTGAACCCTGTATTTACTATCTATATGAAAGTAAATGGAGCAGGAAATCTGAAAGTTACTTTTACTGATAGCACTGGCGAAGTAAATGAGAGTAGCATTGAAATTAAGCCTAAAGGCTAAGCCATGAAAAGAATATTAAAAATAACGCTAGGTCTTGCTCTGTTCACATCACTTTCATATGCTAGCGAACAGTTTGCTATGAGTGATGCGGATCGTGCAATGTATGCAGACTTACTAGATGCAAACCCTGCTGATATGATGGTTCAAGATGGGAAAGAACTTCTTAGTAAGTATGGTGGCGGTGACGCTGGCCTTGCAAAGTTCTTACATGTAAGCGAAGATAAACTTCCAGCATTCATTGCCGGATTTCCAAGATATTTACCAGATTTTAAAAAGGTAGTTGGTCTTGGTCAGGTTATGCAAGCGCTTATGGTAACAAACGGCAACAAAGCATTTGCTCTTAAAGATCCAAAGATGTTTAACATGGTTGCTTATACAAAATCGATAGCAAATGATGAAAAGATCAATATAGATGTCAATGCGAACCAGCAGATGAAAGATGCTTATGCTTTGGGAGAAAAAACATTTAATACTCAAAGAGGCGGCAGAGGATTATCTTGTCTAAGCTGTCACAGTCCTGATGTTATCGGTTCTATTCTTAGAACACAGCCACTTCCTGATTTAGGTGTAAACAACTCAGGTGGAACATGGCCGGCTTACAGAATGACAAAGTCATCATTAAGCACTATGCAACACCGTTTTCAAGGGTGTATGAATAATGCTCTTCAAGCAGTCATCCCTCTTGGATCAGCTGAAATGGTAGGTCTTGAAGTGTATGTAACTAACAAAGCGAAGGGAAAAGCTATTGCGATTCCTGGATTAAAAAGATAGGAAGCGACTATGGAAATTTCAAGAAGAGATTTTATGCACATTGCCGCGATCTTTGGTCTTGGTGTAGCTAGTAATGGCTACGCTGCTCCAAGATCTGCAGCTGATATATCGTTAAAAGATTTGTATGATTTTAAAGCAAAAGGAAAAGTAACACTACTTCATATGTGTGACCTTCATGCTCATATTAAGCCGTTATACTGGAGAGAGCCTTCAACTTTGATTTCGGCTCCAAACCTTGTAGGCACACCTGGGTTTTTATGTGGTGAAGCTTTTTCAAAACATTATGGACTAGAGCCTAGTAGCCTTGATGCATATTTCGATACGTATATGGATTTTGATGTTTTGGCTAAAAAGTTTGGAAAAATGGGTGGTATTGCTCATATAAAAACTTATCTTGACCATGTAAGAACTGAACGAGGACATGAGAATGTACTTTTCCTAGATTCTGGAGATACTTGGCAGGGAACCGGCGTTGCACTCAAAACTGGTGGTGAAGCGATTGTAAAAGCGCAAAATTACCTTGGTGTTGATGTTATGGTTGGTCACTGGGAATTTACTTATGGAAAAGCAAGAGTAAAAGAACTTATCGGTATGTTAAATGCAAAATTCATCTCTCAAAATATTGTCGGCGATGATTCATTTGCAGATGATTTTGAAGAGTTGATCTTTAAACCTTATACTATCGAAGATAGAGCTGGAGCGAAGATCGGTATTATCGGTCAGTCATTTCCATTTACATCTACAGCAAATCCAAAAGAGTTTACTCAAGGATGGAGCTTTGGTCTTAGACTTGACACGCTTCAAAAATATGTAGATGAACTAAGAAATGAGCATAAAGTTGACTGTGTTGTTCTTTTATCACATGATGGCTTTAGTGTAGATCAAGAAGTCGCTCGTCAAGTGAACGGTATAGATTTTATCTTGAGCGGACATACACATGATCCTTCGCCTCAACCTATCACGATAAACAAAACAGTGATAGTTATCGCAGGAAGTCATGGGAAGTACATCGGTCGTCTTGACGTTGATATCAAAGACGGAAAAGTAAAAGGTTATGAGTACAAGCTTGTTCCAATGGCATCTAATATGATTCCAGCAGATCCAGCGGGTGTAAAACTTGTGAATGAACTTTATGCACCGTTTGATAAAGAGTTTAATGAAGTACTGGGTAAAACGAAAAACATGCTTTACAAAAGAGATACATTCTTCTCGACTTTTGATCAATTGATCAATGATGCGATCATCGATGAGATGAAATGTGACATCTCTTTTACTCCTGGGTATAGATGGGGAACAACTGTCTTAGCCGGTGATGATATCTTGATGGATAATGTCTATGAGATGTGTGGTATCACGTATCCAAATGTTTATACATTTGAGTTAAAAGGTCAGCACATTGCTTCACTTTTAGAAGATATCGCAGATAATGTTTTCAATGCAAATCCACTCTATCAACAAGGTGGTGACATGAGTCGTCTTGGCGGGGCTACGTATGATATCGCCGTTGCAAACAAAGCTGGAAAACGTATCACGAACTTAAAAATTGGTGGCAAAGCAATAGATCTGAAGAAAACTTATATTGTTTCTTCATGGGGTGGGAACTTGCAAAGCGCAGGAGCAAATCTTCAAAAAGAGAAGATTAGACCTGTGTATGATGTGACAAGAGATTATATAAAAAGACAAAAAGTCGTAGATGTCAGCAATAAGGGCAACGTGACTATAGTAGATTATAGTTGCGGATGTCCAGAAAAAGGGACTCGAGGCAAGTAGGCTTGTGTAAGTAAAAGTTAGGGCTTTTGCTTACATGTAAATATGTTCATAAATATTATGACATTTTTAATGAATTAAATAAGGGAAATGAAATGAAATTATTAAAACTTAGTGCAGCAGCGGCATTGGCATGTCTACTTGCTACTTCGGCAAGTGCTGCTGATGAAAAAGCAAAACGTGATCTAACAGATAGTATGCAAGAGGTATACAACACACTTCCAAGCAGTGTAGATAACTTAAGCGATGCCTTTACAAAAGGGATGTTTTACGGTCGTTTACGTATGAATGTATTTAAATATGATTGGAAAGATGAAATAGCTGGTAAGACTAAAAACAATAGTGAACTTGGTCTTGGCGGAAGTCTTATTTATAAAACAGCACCTTTTGCAGGACTAAGTGCAACTGCAGGTTTTTACTACTCTGATAGTCCTTTTGTCGGGATGCGTGTAGATAATAAAGCTGATTTAAAATATATGAAAAGCGGAAAAGATACTATCAGCCGTTATGACGCTTATACTAGTGGCGATTACTTTATGGCTGTTCTTGGTCAAGCGTATCTCCAATATGATATTTCAAAAACAACAGTAAAAGCTGGTCGCCAGATTTTTGAATCACTTTTAACAGCTTCAAATGACACAAAAATGATTCCAAACACATTTGAAGGTTTTACAGTAGAAACAAAAGAGATTCCAAAAACAACGATTCGCGGAGCATACTTCACAGCAGAAAAACTACGTGACCATACAACATTTCATGATGTAATTACATATAGTGATTCAACATCAGCAGCTTCCCCTGCAACTTGGAATGGAAATGATGATTCCGTAGCACACCAAGGTTTGAGTTATGTGAATTTTGTTGCTGCTGGTAAAGATGTAAATCACAAGCTTCTCGTAGCAGATATAGATAATAAATCGATCGATAATCTTAAAATTGATGCTACTTACACAGCCGTACCAGAGGTCGTGTCAAATATCGCAGGAGAATTGAACTATAAGATAGCACTACCAGCTGGCTTCTCTTTAACTCCGGGTGCACGCTATATGCAACAGATAGATAATGGCGGTGGTGCAGTTGGTGGTTCTAGTTTATCTGGAATATATCATAATGGTTCAACTCCTGCAAATAAAGGCTATTCCGGTGATGTTCACAGCTTGGCTGGTTCAATGGGTATGGCTCGTTTAGTGCTCAAACAAGGTCCTTTAAAAGTTCAGGTTGCATACTCTCAAGTTGCGGATAATGCGGATATCGTAGCTCCATGGAGAGGATTCCCAACTGGCGGATATACACGTGCAATGGCTCAATACAACTGGTATGCAAACACAAAAACATATGAGGCAGAGGTTGGGTATGATTTTGGAAAAGCACAAATCTTAAAAGGTTTTAGTACTTTAGTTCGTTTCGCTGCTCAAGATTTTGATGAGAAAAAACAAGCAGCCGGAGTACAAGCGGATAGCAAAGTTCTAGAAATCGATCTTCGTCAAAAAATCGCAAAAGGTTTAGACGCAAAATTTCGTGTTGGAATTGTTAGTGCAGATACACTTAGTCATTATAGTTCAACACCTGGGATAAATAAAGACTCATACAATGAATACCGTTTCGAGATTAACTACCTATTCTAAAAACAGGGCAAGAGAGCTTATCTCTTTGCCTAGATTAAACTATATATAAAGGTTATGTTCATGAGATTTCTTTTGGTTTGCATTATTTTTTTTCATTCTCTCCATGCATTCGATTATAAATTGAAGCCTGTGAAAGTAAATGCTACTACATTTTGCTTTTTTGGGTCTCCAGAAGCGATCAATGAACACAACAATGGAAATATGGTCAACTCTTGTTTCGTAAACATGGGAAGCAGCTATCTTGTTGTAGATAGCGGTCCTACCTACCAATATGCGCAGCAAGCATATGCAAAGATAAAAGAGATAAAAAATCTCCCTATTTCATATCTTGTTAACACGCATGTCCACGATGATCACTGGCTTGGAAATGGCTACTATAAAGAGTTAGGTGTTAACATCATAGGCTCAGTCAAATTTCAAGATGAAACAAAAGCTGAAATCACAAGAATGCAAAGAAATGTCAGTAAAGATGCGTATGCAAAAACAACGCAAATATTTCCAAATCTTTTTGTAGATAAAGAAAAAACATTCATAGTAGATGGTAAAAAAATCATTATAACCGGTGTAAATAAAAAAGCGCATACTTCGAGTGATCTTTTAGTTTACATACCTGATTACTCGACAATTTTTGTTGGCGATATCGTTTTTAATAATCGATTACCATCACTCCGAGATGGAAATATTTTAGAGTGGATAAAAGAGCTTGAGCAGATCAAAGCGATGAATCTAAAAAATATTATAGGTGGACATGGCAGTAAAACTGATGCAACTTCGCTTGATTTTACATATAACTATCTCGTCGAACTTAGAGCGAAAGTAGCAAAAGCAATCGAAGATGGCAAAGATATCGAAGATGCTGTATCAAACATCAAGATGCCTACATATGAGAGTGTTCACCTGTATGATGCGCTGCAAAAACAAAATATAGATACAGCTTATAGAACTATGGAATGGAACAATGACTAAGGTATCTGTTTTACTTTTATTGGTAGGAATTTCTCTTAGTGCGACAGAGTGGAGAAGTTATGACGCCGGACTACTTGAGCAAAAAAGCTCACATAAGCCCATTATGATCGATGTAGTTCGAACTAACTGTCACTATTGTGTCAACATGGAAAAAGCGGTGTTTGAAGATAAAGAGATGAGTGCATGGTTAGAAAAAAAGTTTATTCCCGTCAAAATTAATCTTGACAATGAAAAACTTCCTTTAGGACTCACGACTTCATTTACACCAACTTTTTATTTTGTAGATGAAAAACACACTATACTCAAAAAGATACCGGGATCTTGGAATATTGAAGATTTCAAAGATCTGACAAGGAACATCAAATGATAAAAATTCTAATCTCAATTTTTCTTTTGAGTGTATTTGCTTACGCGGATACGGTATTTGCAAAGCCTTTGCCATCGATTGATAACCCTCGAAGAATTGTTTTTTCTATCCATAGCGCAGATCCGGAAGTAATCAACCATATTCTCAGCAGCGCGAATAATGTCCTAAAATTTTATGGACCCGAGAAAGTAAATATGGAGATTGTTGCCTATTACAATGGTATCGAGGCCGTACTAAAAAAGAACAAAGAGATTGCATCAAGAGTTGATACGCTGATGCAATATGACGTAAAGTTTATCGCTTGTGGCAACACTATGGACACGAAACATATTAAAAAAGAGGAACTCATCGATGGTGTTGAGATTGTAACCGCTGGGATCGTCGAAGTTACCGAGAGAGTTCAAGATGGCTGGGTCTATATAGTCCCTTAGTATTTATAAACCAAAAAAACCCAAAAAAAAAGGAAAAAGAAATGAAAAAAATTGTTAGTATAATTGTTGCGCTTTTTATGAGTGTAGCATTACAGGCCGCTGGTGACTTACATCTTTTTGATGTAGACAATGCAAATGGAGCTATAACTCCTGAAAAAATAGAGGATACATTCCATAAAAATGGTTTCATGACAGGTATACGCTCAGAGATGACAACACCTTTTACAAAACAGTTTCAAAGTAGTGATTTTAAAGTGTTTACACTTTTAACGGTGTTTAATCCGAAAATAGACAATACGCTTGTAAAACAGTTTCCTCGTGCTGGTATCTTTATCCCAATGGGTGTTGGAATCTATCAAAACAAAAATGAAAAAATCTTACATGTAAGCATATTGACGTCAGAAGCCGAAGCAAAGATCATAGGAATCGCAAATAATTCTATGCTTCAAGAAAGAGAAACATTGGCAATTAAGGCTATCAAAGAAGCAATGCCAAATGCAAAACAGTCGCTTAGTGAAGATTCATTAAAAGAGAGTAGAAATCTTGCAACGATGTATGAACTAAAACTTGACGGTGCTGACTGGAAAGATGCAAAACAACAACTTGAGATGGGCTTAGAGGGTGGTTTCGTTCCTCGTGGCTTTGTGATGGCGGCTTCTATGGATTATGATGCAGATGTTTTCCAAGATGATGGCAAAGAAAATCCGTATGATTTTTATGAAACTTACTCTATTTGTAAACTTCCAATTATCTATACGGTTGCCAAAAGTAGACCAGAAGCGGCAGCATTTGCACCTTGTACAACGATAGTGTATAAAAAGAAAAATGAAGACAAAATCGTCATAGGTTTTCCTGCTGTATACAACTGGTTAAGCAGTGCAAAAGTGGATGATAAAGAAGCAAAAGAATCTTTGCTTAAAGGGCAAGAAGAATTTGAAGCTATTTTAAAAGAGGTAACAGAATGAAAAAGATTTTGCTCCTTCTTGCAATGCTCAGTTTTTTGTATGCAGAAGATGGCGTTAAAAAAGTTGTTTTTGATCTGACAACGGGAGATACAAAAGTTTTTAAACAAAAGGTACTCTCAGGGATCTCAAATCAAAAAAGCTATTATGAGGGAAAACTCGAAGAGCTAAAAGTTGCGGTCGTGATACACGGAGATGCATATAAGTTTTTTATCAAAGATTTGGCTGCTTCTCCATACAAAAAAGACACAGCTCTTGCAAAAGAGAGCCAAGAGATAAGTCAAAGACTTGCGACATTAGCTAAAAATAATAATGTTGAATTTCTTATGTGTGAAAGTGGTATGAAACACAATAATATAGATAAGACAACACTTTATAATTATGTGAAAATCACTCCAAATGCAACCATAGGTCTTATAGACAAACAAAGTGAAGGCTATGTTTACATCCCGATTAAAGATTGATCAAGGAGCATAAAGCTCCTTGTATATCTTATTCCCAGTCAAGTAATCTTTGTTGACCTTGTAGTCCTCTGATATGGGTAACATCTTGACTTACTTCTATAACTCCTTTGTATGTGCCCTCATCATCTCTGATGGCAAAATATCTGATGTGAATAAATTTCCCTTTAAACTCTATCCAAAACTCTGCTTCGTCTCTTCGACCGGCTTTAAACTCTCTAAGTATTAGGAGTACCTGACCCACACTTTTTGGAGGGTGACAAAATTTTACTTCCCTTCCTATGATTCCTGCACTTCTTGGAAACACTCTGTCATCACCGCGATTGTAAAAGATAACGATATCATTTTCATCAACATAGGTGATATCTACAGGCATAAATTTGAGTAGCCAATTTATTTGCTCAGGCAACATATATCCCTCATCAAGATTGATTCTGTTTTCAAGAGAGAAAGGGAGTTTTCTTCTTGAAGTATCTTGGCTTGGATGGATATACTCTTCCTCTGTAATGGCAGGAAATGCTGGAGGTGCTTCATCAAACATCCAACCTATCTCCTCTTCTCCAACTCTCATTTCTATCCACTCATCTGCACTTAACATATCAAAAGCTCTGGGTAAAAGTCTTTGTTCTTCCACTTCCATAATATGCTCTAAACTACTAAAAACTAGTTGAAGATTTTGACTTATACTAAGGATATTTTCTGCTTTGATCGCACTACGAACAGCTTTAATCTCATCTCTAATTTGATCATGAAAGGCCCACATGTTCTGACTTGGACTTGTCCAGCCATATTTTTCCAAATAGGGAAAAAGTTGATTTTCTTTTCTAGCAAAATGTTTTTCAACAAGACAAAGTTTATCAAATAGTTTTGTAAACTCTTCGTTCTGATCTACTATATTTATCTTTCTGATTTTTGAGATTATTTCTCTTATTAATCTGTTTTCATCTAGATAAACTTGTACCGGATGACCTTCTGGCATATTTGAAGATTTATCTTGCCCTAAAAATTCGCTCATAATTTTCCTTGATCTGTGATTGTGAGATTATATACTTTTTGCTGTCGCTATATTTTGACATATGACAATAATATGAATTTTTTTAATCTCCATCTTTGCTGAGTCTATGCTATACTAAAGCTCCAAATAAGGAGTCCAAATGATAAAAAAATATGGAATCTATGTGCTTGTCTTCTTTTTACTCATTGGTGCAGTTTTTTTAATCTACACAAAACTAACTCCTCTTAAACTTCCTTCGAATCTTGTCGCAGCATCTGGAAACGTAGATGGCGATCTTATCGCGCTCAACACAAAATACGCAGGACGGATAGATCAAATTTTTGTCCAAGATGGTCAAAGTATCAAAAAAGATGATAATGTCGCCATCCTTCAAAGTGATGAAGATGAGGCCCAGCTTCGCTCTCTTGGTGATGGTATCGCTTCAGCTAAGGCCTCACTTGAAGCATTGATCCAAAACAGTGCGATAACAAAAGAGAGCGTACCTCTTGAGATAGCAAAAGCGCAAAATGCTCTCTTCGTCGCCATCGCACAAAAAAAAGATTTAGAAGACTCTCTTGGTACACAAAAAGAGCAGATGGAGCAAGATGAAAGAGATCTTGCTCGTAACAGTTCTCTTTTTGATAAAAGCCTTATAAGTCAGCAGAGCTATGAATATGTAAAACTAAAATCACAAAGTTCAAAAAACAGTTATTCTTCCCAATCTCAAAGAATTTCCCAAGCACAAAAAAATATCGATATCGCCCGCTCAAACCTTGCACTCTCAGAGTCTCAGAGTAAAAAAATTCCTGCATTAGAGGCAAATGTAGAAGCGGCTAAGAGAAATATCGCTTCGCTTCAAGCAAGTAAAGATCGCGCACAAATCATGATAGATGATATGACTCTCAAATCTCCCGTGGATGGTTTTGTTATAGAAAAAATTGCCAATCAAGGTGAGGTGTTAAACTCTGGAATGGTTGTAGCAACACTGATAGATCCAAAAAGTTTGTATCTCAAAATATTTGTCGATACGATGCAAAACGGCAAGATAAAAGTGGGTGATAAGGCCGTGATATTTTTAGATGCTTATCCAGACAAACCGATAGAAGCTGTGGTCGCTAGAGTTGCCCAAGACGCAGAATTCACTCCAAAAGAGGTGAGTGTTCGAAGTGACCGTATCCAAAGGGTCTACGCTGTACATCTTAAACCTTTACATGTAGAGCCTATTTTAAAACTCGGTATTCCAGCCATTGGCATAGTTTCGCTTGATGGGATCGGTTTGCCGACATCACTAAGCCAGATTCCCAAGATATGAAAACGATCAATAAAAATGTGGTAATGCTCGGACTTGTGAGTTATTTTACCGATTTTGCATCGGCGATGATAACTCCTATATTGCCCATTTTTGTTGTTACTGTGTTACATGAGGGGATGGATAAACTTGGGCTTATCGTCGCTGTTGCAACTTTTATCTCTTATGGACTTCGCGTCGTTTCTGGTTACATTGCCGATCGCTTTGGGCTTGTCAAACCTTTGGTCGTGGGCGGATATATCCTCTCGGCGCTGAGTAAGCCTCTTTTTGGATTTGCTCATGATTATATCGCTGTGGGGATTTTAAGAAGTGCAGAGCGCTTTGGAAAAGGGGTGCGTTCTGCTCCAAAAGATGTTTTAATCTCCAGTTACAGCCAAAAAGAGAGTTCTGGCAAAACCTTTGGTTTTCACAAGACGCTTGATCTCGCAGGAGAACTCAGTGGTGCACTTTTTTTATTTTTGATGCTTTACTTTTTTGGACAAAATGAAACGGTGATGCGAAATGTTTTTTTTGCCACTTTAATTCCTGGAATCCTTGGAGTTTTCGTAGTACTCTTTTTTGTAAAAGATATCCAAAAAAATTCACAGAGGGTTGCTGATCTCTCTTTAAAACTAACACCAAATGATAAACAAACCATCTCACAACTGCTTTTTTACTTTCTGTTTTCTATGTTCGCACTCGATAGTGCTTTTTTTGCTATGGAAGCTAAAAATATAGGCATAGCAACCCTTATTATCCCTCTTTTATTTATCGTCTCGACGACAACACAGGGTTTGACAAGCTATTATTTTGGTATCTTGAGCGATAAAATAGGGGTTAAAAAAGTGATGGGTTTTGCGTATATAAGCGGAGTATTGTCTCAGTTTTTTTTGTATCTGCAGACACCTTTATTTACATGGATCGCGTATGGTTTTTTAGGACTTTTTACCGTTATCTCGCTCAACGCAAACCGTTCTCTTATCGCGAAAAATGCTGACAACAAAGGCTTGGTCTTTGGTGTTTTCTATGCCTGTGTGGCACTTTTTGGTGCGGTGGGTGCGTATATTTTTGGAGTGATCTGGCAGAAGTACGGGATGGATCTCTCTCTCGCACTTTCGTTGATTTTCACCATGTGCATTACGTTAGTCTTTTTCATCATAGGCAAAAAAAATGGCTGATTTACATCTTATGGACGCTTTACATGTAAGCGGTGTGAGTGTTCGTTATAAAGATAAAACTGTCATCAGCGATGTGAGTTTTGAGGCAACGAGCGGTGAGATCATCGGTTTTATTGGTGCTGATGGTGCGGGAAAAAGCTCTTTGATGCAAGCGATTGCTGGGGTAGTACGATTTAGTGGAGAGATCTCTTATCTCGGGCAGAGCTATCACTCTCCAAAAGAAGCAGAGAAGATAAAAATACACACCGGATTTATGCCTCAGGGAATCGGTCTTGTTTTGTATGATACGCTCACGGTGGATGAGCATTTAAGATTTTTTGCTGATCTGCGAGATTTGAAAAAAGATGCTGAGTTTCTTGCGTATAAAAAACAGCTTTTGCATATGTCAGGTCTTAGTGAATTTGTAGACAGACAAGCGATGAATCTTAGCGGTGGTATGATGCAAAAACTCTCACTTATCTGCGCCCTTTTACACCGTCCAAAGCTTTTAATTCTTGATGAACCCACAACTGGAGTTGATCCGCTTAGCCGCCTTGAACTTTGGGAGATATTGCGCAACATTGCAAAAGAAGAGGGCACGATTATTCTTGTGAGCACGGCTTACATGCAAGAGGCTTCCAAGATGGACAGAGTGCTGCTTTTTCATAATTCAAAAGTTATTGCCAGCGGAACATCGGCTGAGCTTATTGACTCTATCCGACCGTTTGTCTATGAAAAAAGCCTATTATATAAGGATGAAAATTCTTTGAATTTTGATGAGACGAGCTACTCTTTAACTCCTTTGCAAAGCGCTTTAAAAGAGCCGACTTTAGAGGGACTTTTCTTTGTCAATGCACTTAAAGAGAATAAAAATATTGCGGAGTTTGTCATCAACAAAAAAGAAAATGATGAGGTGATCCCTGAAGTGGTGATGGAGTGTCATGGTGTGAGTAAGCACTTTGGTTCATTTATCGCAAATAAAGATATAGATATGCAACTTAAAAAGGGTGAAATCCTTGGTCTTCTTGGAGCAAATGGAGCGGGCAAGACCACTTTTATCAAGATGCTTTTGGGGCTTTACTCCATCGATGGAGGAGAACTCACACTTCTTGGAAAGCCCATAAAAAGCGGAAAAGACAGACAGGAACTGAAATCTAAGATCGGCTATGTGAGCCAGCATTTTGCATTGTATAAAGATATGAGTGTCAAAGAGAATCTACTTTATTTTGCTAGTATGCATCGCATCGAGAAAAAAACAGCACTTTCACGCATCGCCTTGTATGCAAAAGAACTTGGATTTGTTGAATATATGGATAGTTTTGCAGACGAGCTACCACTGGGAGTCAATCAGCGTTTTTCTATCGCAGCCGCTCTTTTACATGAGCCTTTAGTGCTGTTTTTGGATGAACCGACAAGTGGAGTCGATACTTTGGCTCGTGCGCAGTTTTGGCAGATACTCGGGAAACTTAAAGAGGTTTGGGGCATCTCTATTCTTATCACGACTCACTATATGAACGAAGCACAGTTTTGTGATCGCGTGGTACTTTTAAAAAATGGGCAAAAAGTCGCCGATGATACAGTGTTAAATCTATATGAACGATTTCCACAAGCACAAAGTTTTGAAGATATTTTTTTAGAGTTTTACAAAGATAAAGAGTGAAAAATTTTGTGAGATTCTCGGTCATCAAAGCCTTTGTATTAAAAGAGCTCACTGAGTTGGTGCGAACAAAATTGATCATTATGGTCTACGTGATGCCTACTATGGTGACTATCCTCTTTGGCTATGGCATCGCGATGGATGTGACACACTCGAGGATCAGCATCATCGACCGTGATAACTCCAAATACTCTTCTGAGCTGATCTCAAAGTTCTCACACTCCAAATATTTTGATGTAACATTGACGCATGAAAGTGAAGCCGAGGCCCTCGAGGCAATCAAAAAAGCGCAAAGTGACATTGTTCTTATCATCCCAAGTTCTTTTGAAAAGAATCTTTTAAAGGGACAAAAGAGTGAGCTTGGCGTTTTCATCGATGCGGCTTTTGCAAACCGTGCAAGTACGATGCAAAATTATGTGCAAGGTGTCATACTGAGTGCCGCGACCACAAACGCACCGATGATAACACTCAACACTAGAACACTTTTCAATCAGGCAATGCGCGATGAAGATGCCATCGTTCCAGGGTTGATCGGGCTTGTACTACTTGTGGCTCCCGCGATTCTTACAGCTCTTTTGATCGTAAAAGAGAAAGAGAAAGGCACGATATTTAACTTTTATGCTTCACCTATCGGAAAGTTGGAGTTTCTTATCGCAAAGCTTTTACCTGTTTTTCTGCTTCACTCAGTGAATATTTTCATCCTTTTTATCTGGGCGACCTATCTATTTCATGTGCCATTTCGAGGAAGTTTTTTTCTCTACTGGATCTCGAGTGAGGTCTATATCCTTATAAGTTTGAGCATCGGGATGTTGATCTCCATCATCGCAAAAAGACAGATTGTTGCTGTCGTCCTTACTGTCATTATCACGATTCTTCCGGCATTTTTGTATTCTGGGATGCTTATGCCTATCTCTTCGATGCAAGGTGCATCTTGGGTGGAAGCACATATCTTTCCTGTTATGTACTACAACCATATTTTATATGATACGTTTTTGATCGGGCAGGGATTTGATTCGCCTAAAATCGTGCTTTATCTTTTTATTCTCATAGGATATGTCGTTGCACTGCTTGGCCTTGGTGCCCTGTTTTTGAAAAAGGAGATGCGATGAGTAGTGTGTTTTTTGCTATTCTTTTCAAAGAGCTCAAAAGTTTTATGCGTTCTGCTGCTCTTGTAGCCGTAGTTTTATACTCCTTTACTATCGATATTTATGTAGCGGGTGAGGGGATCGACATTGAGCCAAGAAATGTGGCAGTAGGGTATGTAGATAACAGCGGTGGAGGGATCAGCAAAAAGATTTTATCAAATCTTCATACTCCGGAGTTTGTAGCTCCAGTACATTTTAATTCCCAAAGAGAACTCAGCAACGCGATTTACAATAAAGAGATAATGGTCGGGCTTGTGTTTGATAACGATTTTGAAAAACTCTATCGTGAGAAAAAAAATACTCAACTCAATGTCTTGCTCGATGCCACATCCGCTTCTCAAGGCTTTACAACCTTGATGTATCTTCAGAGTATTTTGCTCTCTTTTGAGGATATTCAAATTCCGCTAGAGCTTAAAATCCATAAACTTTTCAACCAAAACTCTGATAATAAATCCTTTATGGCGCTTTCAGAACTGCTCTCACTCATTACGATGCTTGTCGTCATCTTAACGGCGATAGTTTTTGTCAAAGAGAAAGAAGACGGTACATGGGATATTATGCTTTTGATGCCAATAGACGCAAAACTCACCATTCTAGCAAAGACTCTCTCTCAGGTAATCATCGTTATGGGCGGTGTGATACTGAGCCTTGGATTTGTCATTTTTGGTATGTTTGATACCCCAATGAACGGTTCGTTTTGGAGTTTTATATTTTTGACTTTTTTATACACTTTTTCAAGTGCGGGGATAGGACTTTTTGTCGCCGCCATCGCAAAAGATGTGATGCAAGTCGCGCAGTTTTCTATCATCATTATGATGCCTCTTATCTTTTTAAGCGGTGCATGGACACCAGTTTATACGATGCATCCATTTTTTCAGGTGCTTTCATTTTTCTCTCCGCTTCGCTATTATATCGAGGGAAGTGAGAGTATTTTTTACAGAGGCACTTCATTTTTTGATCTTTACCCTTATTATTTTGGTGTGTTGATTTTAGGATTGATCTTGTATTATATAGGGTTTAAAAAGATTGGGAGGCTATTTTGAAAGTTTTTATTTGGCTTGGATTTTTCTTTACGTTAACGCTTCATGCAGACCAGTTTGCCTTTCAGTTTTATAATGATTATTTTGCTCAAACGGACAAGCATTTTACCAATGGAGTCGCTCTTAGTTGGATGGATAGTGATGGTGTTGTAGATGATGCGAATGCCACTCCGCTCTATAGTCATCTTTTGTTAAAAGTTGTAAGTGCAATCCCTTTTGTGGACGTTGACCAATACAAGCATTACACAGCAGGTGCAAGCATAAGTCAGATCATGCTCACTCCAAAAGATACAACCAAAAAAACTGTTCAATACAACGATATGCCTTATGCCGGCTATTTAGCACTTTCACTTTTTGAGTTTGAGTGGGATCAAAAAACTTTTAAAGAATACCGGCTTGATCTAGGAGTCATCGGTCCTGAGTCTGGTGCCAAAAATTTGCAACATGGATTTCACAGCCTCTTGAATGAAGCATCGCCAGAAGGATGGGATACTCAACTCGGGACTCATTATGTTGTTAATGCTCTTTATCGCTATGGAGAAAAAAGTTGGATAAAACAGACTGCTGATGGTCATAATATGGATTGGTTCAATCAAGCGGGTGTTCAGGTCGGAAACTATGTGACAGATGCATTTGCAAGCACAATATTTCGTTTTGGACACAACTATACTGAAAACTTCAATGTTCACTATCCTTATCTTCGAGAGGAGGCTTCTTTCTTACATGTAGACAAGCCTCATAAAGGTTTTGGCTGGTCTGTGAGTGCGGGACTAAATGTTGAAGCTGTTGCTTATCTCTATCCCTTTGATGCGGCGACAAAACTTGGATATCAAACGACGCTCAATCCTCTAAACGCTTCGGCATATCTTGGAACAGATCTTTGTTATGGAGCGCATAAACTCACCCTGATGTATCAGGCGCAATCTTCCTATCTTATGGAGCAAAAAGAGGTTGATATCTTTGGAGGATTACTCTACTCCTATCAGTTCTGAGGTGGTTAAAAACTATATTTATGGCATAATAGACTAAAAAATCGTAAGAAGTGAAATTTGAAAATGTATCCGACAGCCTTATCCTCGATTCTAACCTCACAAGTTACTACTTTATCTCCTGATCTATTAGTCTCTTATGCCCTGGAGATCATGACACAGGATCAACTGAGTTCCATCATCATTGTCAATGATGTAAATATTCCCATAGGAATATTTACAGAACATGATATGCTCAAAGTTCTCTCCGGCCATATCAGTCCGCAAAGTAGCTTGCGTGAAGTCATGGGAGCTGATCTTTGTAGGGGAAATATTCATGATGAAATTCATGATGCATATATTCTGATGTCTAGTAAAGGGTATCGACATTTGATTGTTGTGGATGATGAGGATAAGCTTGCCGGTGTTGTAACTCAGGGAGATTTTCTTCGCCATATTGGTTTTGATAATGTGTTATACAGTAAAAGTGTCAAGGATGTGATGAATAAGATTTTCGTCATCATAAAAGAAAACGATACCCTTATACATGCAGCACAAAGTATGACAGAAGCCCAGAGTAACTTCGCAGTTGTGATGAGAGAAACACATCCAATAGGGCTAATTACTGAACGCGACATTCTTCAATCCTCATCTTTAGAAGATGATACACTAGGTCAAACAGCTGCGCATTTTTGTAAGCCGGATTTTCCTAGAGTTTATGTAGGTACTTCTCTTGTAGAAACAGCAAGACTTATGCAAGCGCATAGTGTGCACCAACTTATTGTTATGGATGATAATCATGAAAGTTTAATCGGAGTAGTGACACGCTATGAGCTTTTACGAGCTATCCATGGCAATTATTTTGAATTTTTATTAAATCAGATAGAGAATAAAAATAATACACTGCTTGAGTTTGAAAAAAATTACAATCTTCTTTTGCAAGATAAAGAAGAGTTAGTAGAAAGTGAAAAAAAATTTAAAGTATTATTTGAGATGTTTCCTGAGGGAATCACTCTTATCGATTTAGAGACACATCAGATTGTAGAGTTTAATCATATTGTTGCACAACAGCATGGATATACTGATGATGAGTTTTCACACATACAAATCAGTGACTTAAAGACTATTGATACACTAGAAGAGACCAATCATCGTATGGAAAAAGCATTACACGAAGGACACTTGGAATTTACTACGGTTCATCGTCGAAAAGACGGATCGCTTTTTGATGTTCTTGTGAATATGTCTGCGGTTGCAATGAGAGAAAAACCCTTTCTTCTGGTGTATTATGCTGATATTACAGAGAAAAAAAGAAGAGAAAGCAGACTGGATTCACAGTTGGAACTCTTAAAGACTTTAGCCCTTGATATGGAAATGGAAAAACATCTTGATGCCATTGCCCTCTTTGTTGAAAAGCAGTCACCGGGAGTCAAATGCTCTATATTAATAGTGGATGATGCCACACAAAAACTTCGTATAGGTTCTGCTAAAAGCTTATCTGCATCCTATAATGCTCTAGTAG
>JBBRBK010000017.1:0-34336 GCA_038205935.1 Campylobacterales bacterium | reverse complement strand
TGTTGCTCTTTTTTTGTGGGTTTTCTGCTGTCGCGTGGAGGCTCTACATGTAAGATATTTAGTTCGTCTCGTTTGTCTTGGCAGAGCTTGCCCAGCGTGTTTTGCACGATATACTTTGTGATGTACTCAGGCGTGTAAAAGATGCCGTCTTTTTTTCTTTTGCTCTTTTTGATGTCAAAATCTGTGTCATTTATGGAAGCGGTTATCTCTTCGAGATCGGTAAGACTTTGCTCAAAGATGTGCCCCAAGATATTCACACTCACGTCACTTTCAAAATCGTAATCACTCAAGTTTTGTGCTTCCACATCCAAACAACTGTCATCTATAAGAAGCGAGTCTAAAAGCTCATCTTTGGCAAAAAGTCCGCCGTTGTACTTTGGAATGCCTAGCTTTTCGTTTCCTGCGTTGATGGCATCGAAGTAAAACTTGTAGATATCGTAAAGTTTGTAAGAGGTGAACTTTTGAGCTTTAAACTCTTCTCGAATCTCTTTGATAGTGTTACCATGTAAGAGTCCTCTGTCTTCAGCAAAAAGGATGAAGATGATGCGGTCGCAAAGCTTTTGAGTGAGGCGAAGAAGTGTGAGTTTTTCTTGCGTATTGTTCTTACTGATATTTTCAAAAAGGTGGGAGCGAAAAGCGCTAAAATCTTTGTAAAGTGCTTTTGAGATATTTTGCTCAAAAAAAGCAGATTTTTCTTTGAGTTGCAAAGGAATATCGGCTTTTATACTCTCAAAACTCAGGAGCAGATGCAGTTTTTTAAACTCTTCATAGCTCAAAGTAAAGAGGTTAAATTTTTCATAGGCTGTTTTTTTGTCTATGTAAAAACGGAGTTCATCGAAGTTGGAAATGATAATATATTTTGAGTTGGAGTGTGAAGCGTGGTAGTTAAAAGCTTGAGCTTCTACGCCATCAAGATTTTTGGTCTTTTGATCTTTAAGCTCGACTACGCCGACGACTTCGCCATTGACGTAGATGACGCCATCAGCTTTTTTGCCATCTGTCTCGTTTTTCTTTTCACGTTCGAGATTGTACTCTTGGGGATTTGTCGTTTTGAGTGTGTAGCCTAAACAGTTTTCAAAGATATCTTTAAAAAAACCGTCTTGGTAAACTTCCTCTTTAAACCCTTTGATAGCGTCTATCTTAGCGATATACTTTTGAAACTCTGCCCACGCTTTAGCGACTAAGCCCTCATCTTGTTTGATGTTCTTATAAATTGATTTTTGAAATATGGACAAAATAGGTGCCTCAACTGTTGTGAAATAAAAATTATTATAGCGAAATTTAGTAAGGGAATTTTTAAAATATGTTCAGAATATTTTATAATTAATATTAGTTTTGCTAGAATGACAGACTTTTTATTTTGAGGGGAAAGTCTGCTTTATGACATTTTATTTAGCTTTATTTTTGGCATTTTTGTATTTTAAAATTGCCCGTGTTTATAAAAAAGAGGAGAAAGGTTCTGCTCTTATACGTATGCAAAACATCATAGTATTGATTGCTTCTTTGGCTATCTTGGCTTATGGTGTTTTACATGTAGAGTGGTATTTGTTTGTTCCCTTTATCTTTATCTTTGCTACGCTTGTTTCATTCATAATCACTGCTATTCAGATTGGAGTTTTTGTGGAAGGAAAGCCGATATTTGGACTTACGCATATCTACAAATATCTGCCATACTTGACTTTAGCGATCTTTGTTTCAACCTTTTCAATGTGGTTTTTTAGAGTTTTTGCTGTCTAAAATTTTATTTTTGCTATACTTTAGACCTACAATAAAACAAGGAAATTTATGAAAACTCATACTCTTTTAATGCCACTAGATATGCACCTTCATCTTCGTGATGGAGTGATGCTTGAAAACATTGCACCACTTAGCGCATACAGCTTCAGTGGCGGTTTGGTGATGCCAAATCTTGTTCCTCCAGTGACTACAAAAGAGGAGCTTATCGCTTATAAAGAGCGCATTATGGCGGCAGTGCCAAATGACTATTTTGAACCTTATATGACCATTTTTTATCAAAACTATGACAAAAAGTTTTTAGAAAGCATTGCTGAGGATATTTTGGCTGTGAAACTCTATCCTGCGGGTATCACAACAAACTCTGAGGGCGGAGTAACATCTTTTGATGTTGAGGCGATGAGAGAGACATTAGAAGCGATGAGTGAGCTCGGGATTCCTCTTTGTATCCACGGTGAGACTGATGGTTTTGTGATGGATAGAGAAGCGGAGTTTATGAGTATTTATGAACTTTTAGCGACAAACTTTCCAGAACTTAAAATCGTTATGGAACATATCACAACAAAAGCGGCTGTCGATATGCTCGATAAGTATGAAAACTTGTATGCGACTATCACGATCCACCACTTAATCATCACTTTGGATGATGTTGTGGGTGGGATGATGAAACCGCATCTCTTCTGCAAACCTATCGCAAAGCGTCCAGAGGATAGAGAAGCACTCTTACATGTAGCGCTCAGTGGACATCCAAAAGTGATGTTTGGTTCTGATTCAGCGCCGCATCCTCAGCATAAAAAAGAGGCTTGCGGTTGTGCGGCAGGTGTTTTTACAGCGCCTATCGCTTTGCAACTTTTATGTGAAGTGTTTGAAAAGTATGATGCACTTGATAATCTGCAAAACTTTGTAAGCGATAATGCGCAGGTCATTTACGGAATTTGTCCAGAGTTTAAAGAGATACTTTTGGCAAAAGTACCGTTTGTCGTCCCTGAAGATTACTCAGGAGTTGTTCCGATGTACGCGGGAGAAAGCATAGCTTGGTCGATACAAAGTGTTGAATAAAATTCTTCTTTTAGAGGATGATGCCCTTTTAGGCGAGACTCTTGTAGATCTTCTCGAAGAAGAGGGCTGCACGGTAGTGCATTGCAAAAATGGTCAAGAGGTGTTAGATATCACTTTCAAAGAGCGTTTTGATCTTTACCTTTTAGATATCAATGTTCCTCTAATCAACGGGCTTGATCTACTGCGTTCCCTTCGCACTGCTGAAGATAAAACTCCTACTATCTTTTTAACTTCTCATAAAGAAAAAGAGAAAATTTGTGAAGGATTTGAATCTGGAGCGGATGATTACATCCAAAAACCTTTTGATTCGTATGAACTTCTTTTACGCATAAAAGCGGTACTTAAACGTACAAACGGCGATACAAATGAGTGTATTGCTGGGCTTTGCCATGATAAAAAGAGAAAACGCATTTTTTATAAGGAAGTGGAGCTTGATCTTTCACAAAAAGAGTATATGCTTCTCGCTCTGTTTATAAAAAATGTCAATCAAGTGGTTACAAAAGAGATGATCCTAGATGAGCTTTGGCACAGCAGTGAAGATGTGAGCGATGGAGCTATCCGTGTGTATATCAACCGTCTAAAACATTTTTTGGATGAAGCGATGATAGAAAACATTCGCGCTGTGGGCTATAGACTTGTTTTACAATCTTAGACGCTATATATTTTTATACTATTTTATCACTGTCACTCTTTTTGGTGTGAGCTTTTACTATATCAAAGATGTGCAGAAATTTGATCAGCTTTATCTGTTGGCTTTTATTTTTTTTGTACTTGTGATCATCTCAGGCGTTGTGATCTCGAAGTTTGCTATAGAACCGCTTGAAGAGTATGTGACAAACTTAGAAGAGCTTTCAAGTGAAACCCTGCATGAACTCAATCTCCCCATAGCGACGATAAAAACCAATGTCGATATGATAGAAAAAAATAGCTCGGATGAAAAAACTCTAAAGCGACTCTCGCGCATCAAAACAGCTTGTGAGATGTTAACTCAAAGGTACAGCGAACTCGACTATATGATAAAAAAACAGACTAAAAAAGAGGTGAGCGAAAGATTTGATCTGCGCGATTTGGTGCATGAGAGAGTTTCCTTTTTAAGTAGTCTCTACAGCGGTGCTCAGTTTACTTCTGATTTGGAAAGTTTTGCTATAAATATGGATAAAATTGGGCTTGCAAAAGTGATAGACAATCTTATCGATAACGGTGTGAAATACTCAGAACAACCAAAGAAGATAGAACTCTATCTTCATAATGGAATACTCAGTATTAAAGATCATGGAATTGGGATTGATGAGGTTGTTTTACTGCGTATTTTTGACAGATATTATCAAAGTGATGATTCTATGCCGGGCTTTGGTATAGGGCTTTCTATGGTGAAAAGATTTTGCGATACAAACCGCATTAAACTCAATATTGAGTCAAAAAAAGAGCAGGGTACGACAATATTTTTAGACTTTAAAGGTTGTTAATGGAAAATTCGGATTTTATAAGTTACGCTGAAAATGCACTTGATTATGGGATTATGGGAGTTCTTTTGCTGATGAGTGTCGTGACGCTTTGGCTTTTTATTGAAAGACAGATGTTTTATAAAACTGTGCGTATCACTGATTATGAAAACAAAGATGCGTTAGAACTTGATCTCAGTGACAACCTTGCAACTATCAGTGCCATAGGTGCAAATGCTCCTTATGTCGGACTTCTTGGAACAGTTATCGGGATTATGTTGACATTTTACTCTCTTGGAGATATCGGCGCTGTGGATGCTAAAAAGATTATGATGGGTCTGGCACTTGCACTTAAAGCGACAGCACTCGGACTTGTTGTGGCGATTCCAGCTATCTCGTTTTATACGATTTTACTTCGTAAGATGGAAAAGATCGTCGTGAAGTTTGACATTGCTCAAGAAGCGAAAAAATAGATGCGTCCAAGAAAAAGGTTTGATCAGATAAATGTCATCCCATTTATCGATATTATGCTCGTTCTTCTTGTTATGGTTCTCACCACTGCGACTTTTGTAAAGCAGGGGATCATCCCTGTCGATCTTCCAAGCGCAAAAGCAAGTGAGAAAAATGAGCAACAAAAAGAGGTCGCTATCTATGTGAATTCTAAGGGCGAGATCTACTATGACAAAGGAAAAGTAAGTATAGAAGAGTTGGAACAAAAACTCTCCGCTATCCCTCAAAGTCAAGTTGTTGTTTTAAGAAGTGATAAAGAGTCAAGATTTCAGGATTTTGTGAGTGTGATGAATATCTTAAAACGCCTCAATCACGAACAGCTATATATCGTGACGAAAGACTAATACACATCTTTTTTCATAAGCATTACAGGAGATTTTTTCTCTTTTGTAGTGTTTTCTTCAACTAAAACGGGCACTTTTTTGAGTGTCACGTTCGTATCAAATACTTTTGTCTTTTCTTGTTTGACATCATTAAAAAGAGAAGACGCGATGAAAAATAGGATCATAATAACGACAATGGCTGCATAAAAAAGAAGATAGTTTTTTATCTGTCCAGATGCAAAAGGATTATCTATTTTCATCCTTCTAAGTTGTCTTTCTCTTTTTCAAAAAAGTAGTTTGTCGCTTCTACAAAACCCTCTACGCTTCCACAATCAAATCTTTTTCCTTGAAATTTATAAGCGAGTACTTTGCCCTGTTTTGCCAAGCTCAAAAGTGCGTCGGTGATCTGGATCTCGCCACCTTTTCCCGGTTTTGTATCTCGGATGACATCAAAAATCTCAGGAGTCAGGATATAACGTCCGATGATAGCGAGGTTTGAAGGTGCGTCTTTTGGATCTGGTTTTTCAACCATATCATCAACTTTAAGGACTCCATTTTCTATCTCTTCTCCAGCGATGATGCCGTATTTTCCTGAATCTTTTGGGTCTATCTCTTCGACAGCGACGATGCAGCATTTGTATTTTTTATAGAGTTCGTTCATTTGCGCGAGAACACTTGCGCCGTTTGGATTGTCACAAAGATCATCGGCGAGAATGACGCAAAACGCTTCATCAGCGATGAGCATCTCGCCTGAGAGGATCGCATGTCCGAGACCTTTCATCTCAACTTGTCTTGTGTAAGTAAAGGTACACTTGTCGATAACTAAACGTATCTCATTGAGATAATGCTCTTTTGACGTTCCTCTGATTTGATGCTCAAGTTCATAAGAGATATCAAAATGATCTTCGATAGCACGTTTTCCACGCCCAGTGACGATAGCCATCACATCACATCCAGCTTCTATGGCTTCTTCAACGCCGTACTGTATAAGAGGTTTTGTTAAAATCGGAAGCATCTCTTTTGGCATCGCTTTGGTAGCAGGTAAAAATCTTGTCCCATACCCAGCAGCTGGAAATAAACATCTTCTAATCATAAAGTATCCTAATTTTTCATAAGTCAAGAATTATACTTTATCTATATTTAATATAAGTTTTATGTAACACTTCTGTTACCACGGTTGTCGATTGTAATGTTATAATCCGCTAAGAGTTTTAGCGCAAGGTTGGATTATGGTCAAATACTTTATAAAAAAGACACATAGAATAGAAGTATTGGACGATCTGACATTTTTGGAAGATGGCGAGAATAAAAAAGAGGACATTATCTGGATAGATATGCTTCAGCCAACTTCGCAGGAACGCTTACATGTAGAAGAGATGTTTGATATCAAATTTCCTACAAAACAAGAGAGTGAAGAGATTGAGATCAGTTCTCGGTATTGGGAAGAAAACGAAAAGATCGAGATCAACAGCTATTTTCTTGTCAGCAATGTTGAACATCCTTACAATGAAACGGTTTCTTTCATCATCAAAGGTAAACTTCTTATCTCCATACGTTACAATCAATTACGAAGTTTCAATGAGTTTATCAAACGTTTTACATCTACTCCAAAAGAGTTTAAAGATGGGTATGACATCTTTTGTCAGATCATCGATATCAGAATCGATGCAGACGCCGATACCATAGAAAACCTTGCAAAAGGGATCACAAAGCTCCGCCGTCACGTCTTTACGGATTACTCAAATGATGATGAAGAGATACTCGAAAAAATCTCTCTCTTTGAAGATCTAAATATGAAAATTAGGGAAAATCTTGTTGATAAGCAAAGAATCCTGACATCGCTTTTAAAATCAAATAAATATGATGGTAGCCTAAAAAATGAGATCATCATTATGCTTAAAGATTTAAAATCGCTGATAGAACATACGGATTTTAATTTTGAAAGACTTGATTATCTTCAAAATATCTTCCTTGGTGTCTTGAGTATTGAACAAAATAAAGTCATTAAAATCTTTACCATCGTAAACGTCGTTTTCCTTCCGCCAACACTCATTGCAAGTGTGTATGGTATGAACTTTAATTTTATGCCTGAACTGCACTGGGAATATGGATATCTTTTCTCGATCTTTTTGATGGTGCTTTCATCTGCGACACCGATCTATATCTTTAAGAAAAAAGGGTGGATTTAGATTTTACTCATTTGAGCATTAAGATGCCGGCAAATCTGCCTGTTTTCCCCTCTGCTCTGTAAGAGAAATACTCTTGCGTGTTGCACGCTGTACAAATCCCTTCATTTTCTATATTTTCTTCTTTGATTCCACATTCAAGTAACTGCGAAAGTAAAATCTTGTTGATATCAAGATAATATTTATTTTCTCTCATTTCAAACGCATAAGAAAACTTTTCTTTGGCTTGCTCATAGATTTCGCCTCCGACTTCATAACAGCAAACTCCGATAGCTGAGCCTATGGAGACAAATATATTTTCTGCTTTTGAGTCATACTCATTTTTCATCGTTTCAATCACGTTTGCCACGATGTTATCAAATGTACCAGTGCGTCCTGCATGTGCAACCCCGATCGCTTTACATGTAGGATCATAAAACAAAATAGGCGTACAATCTGCGACCATAACCATAAGAGGAATATTTTTTTTATTTGTCACAAGTGCGTCACATGTAGGAGGAGTATCGAAATTGTCTTGCTCACTTACTACATGTACGAAGTTTGAATGGATCTGTTTCATATGGACTAAAGTATCTTTTTTATAGCCAAGTTTATTTGCTAAAAATGTATGATTTTCAAGGACAGCACTGATATCATCGCCCACATGAAAGGCAAGATTAGCCCCGAAGTCTCGAGTTGTGAATCGATAAAAAATATCTAAAAAATCAAACTTTTGCAATGTTTTCAATCATTTGATTAAAGATAATCTTATGAATAAAGTAAAGACTGTACCAATAGAGATGTCCAAAAATACCTGAAGGATCAAAATATGGACGCATGGTCACCAAGGCAGTCGGGCTTCCCTCTTGGCGGTCGATACTAAATTGGAGCCAAGCATTTCCTGGCGTTTTCATATTTGCTTTGAGACGCAGCACTTTATGATTGGGTGCGTTTTTATAATAAGTCACAACCCAAAAGTCTATATGATCGCCCACGCGCAAGAGTTTTGTTGCAGGTCTGACACAGTTATTTAAACCCGGTCCACCCATAATTGTATCGATAAAACCTCTCGCTTCCCAAAGCCAACGAGTTGAGTAATAACCGTTTTTCCCACCAATAGATTTGATTTTATCAAACACTTTTTTCATATCTTCCGCCGGAATTGTTCGCATGAACTCATCATGAATCAAACCATCTATTTCTTGAGAACTCAGTTGAAAAAATTGCTTTTTTGTATTGAAGTTTAAAACAGAATATTCAAATGGTGTAGACCAAGTGCTGTTGATATAACCCTCTTCACAACGTTTTGCGGCGATGAGTAGTGACTCTTTAAAAGAAAGAGGTTTGATCGGTGAATCAGGATCGATCTTGCTGATGGGATAATCATGAACGATCGCATCACAATAAGCACCTTCTATAAGACGATACACTAAAATGTAGGGCATACCTGACATGCGTGATGCAAACCAGCTTATGAGCTGGGGACGAAGCACGATACTTGCAAATGGAATTAGGATGGAAGTTAAATATTTAGCGTTAACCGTCTGTGCGTAGATCTTCACAATATCACTATAGTGTAGTACTTCATCGCACCCGATTTCAGCTATTTTGTCATAGTATTTTGGATTGAGCAGGGCGTATAGGAGATAGTCAATCACATCATTCACAAAGATCGGTTGGCAATAACCTTCATTGTCTCCTAAGGAAGGAATGAGCGGAAGTTTGATGCCCAAAGAGCGTATAAGTTCAAAACTTGCAGATCCTTCGCCTACGATAACACCTGCTCGAAATTCCGTGACATTTGGATGCCCTTTTCTAAGATACTCTCCTGTCTCATGACGGCTTTTTAGGTGTTCTGATAAAGGACGATTAGCATTATCAACACCAAGACCTCCAAGATAAAGAATCTGTTTTACATTTGCATCTTTTGCGGCAGAAGCAACCAGTTCAGCCATATCATTATCTTTGTTGAGGAAATTTCCATTTTCAATATTAAGAGAATGCACGAGGTAGTAAATAGCATCGACACCCTCAAGCGCATTTTTGATCACTTCATAATTGCTCTGTTTAATCTCTACTTCTACTAAACATACATGTGAGCTTTTATTCATCAAAAGCTCACAATCGTCTTGAAGATACAGAAGTTTTCTGAGGTTACGAGTGAAGAGGGTAAGTGTGTAACCCATATTGTAAAGTTCCATAACAACTTTAGTCCCAATGTATCCCGTGGGACCAAAAATAGCAATATGTTTTTTCATGATATTTTCCTGTTTTAGCTTCGAGGCAATTTTACTCTCTTTTAGGGTATAGATTGGTAAATCGTAAGGTTTTTTTGATGAGGTCTGTATTGTTTGAAGAAAGTTTGGTTGTGAAAGATAAAAATAATTTGGTGGAGACGTGCGGTATCGAACCGCAGTCCAAAACCAAGATACTCCTAACGTCTACATGCTTAGAGAAGTTGTTTTAAGTTTAATCTTGCTTCACACTACTTGCAAAGCTACGCAAGACGAGCCTCTAAGTTCATTTTAGGACGAGACAAGTCTAAAATATATCTGCATAAAGGGTTATACTTCGAGTCCTACTTATCCAGAGTCCATAGGTGAAGCAGCCCGCCTCCTAAGAGGGGATTAACTTATGCTACTGCGTAAGCTGGGCGGTAATTTGTATTGTTTGCGTTTAAGCAAGTTTGAGCCGCGTAACGGAAATGCTCAGTCCGGCATGCAATTAAAAGCGACCTGATCCTGTCGAAGCCATGTCGTCCCCATAAGTGAAATTATACCCAAACTCTAAAAAGTTTGAGTAAATAGATTTAGCCAGCCATATTCATTTTGATAAGAAGATCACTTTCATTTTCTTCAATAAAAAAGTTGTGTTTTCCGCACCATTCATTGTTCATAAAGTTTTTACGCTCATTTGCAAAAAGAAGAGCATCATCTTTGCTCTCAAAACTAGTTTGAGCGTCGTGATCACTTTTTTTAAAACATCCGCATTGTTTTTCTACTATTACTTTATACATAATTGTCCTTTATATTTTCGCGAATTATAAATAATCAATATTAAAATTAAAAGTGTGGATTATGAAAGAGGCTTACATGTAAGGATTTATAAAGCTTATACCCAAAGGGTACTTCGCATGTAAAAAAAAAGAGTTTACGAATTGATCTCATTTTTAATGATAGACGCGAGTTTTGAACACTCTTCTATTTTTTGTGAGTAGCTGAGATTTTCTCTTAATAAAATGTCGATAAATGCAGAACCAACGATAACGCCATCAGCACCTTTGACTTTATCTTTAGCTGTTTTTTCATTCACACCAAAACCGACAAAGGCAGGAGTGTCTGTAACTTCTTTGATAGATGTGATAAAAGGCTGAAGATCCTCAGCTTTGCCAGAACCTGTGATGCCCGTGTACGCGACCATATAGATAAATTTTTTCGCATCTTTTACGATCTCTGCGATGCGCTCTTTTGAGTCTGTCGGAGCGACAAAAGAGATATTGGCAACTCCATTGAGATCAAAAATATTTTTATATGTAAGAGTTTCTTCATATGGAAGATCTGGGATGATAAGACCGCTTACATGTAAAGCTTTTGCTTCTTGCAAAAGATCATCTATTCCATATTGGTAAAATGGGTTGAAATATCCCATCCATAAAGTGTCTACTTTATCACCGATCTCTTTTGAGATATCTAAAACGTCTTGAAATCGAAAACCATTTTCTAGTGCAATGTGATTTGCTTTTTCTATGACAGGGCCATCTGCCACAGGATCAGAAAAAGGAACTCCAAGTTCTACGGAATCGACACCGCTTTGTCCAAGAGCCAAAGCAAGGTCAACACTAAAAGATTTTTCAGGATAACAAGATGTTATATAAGCTACTAATTGTTTCAAATTTTTTCCAAATCGGGTAATTTTAATAGGGAGAACTCTATTTTTGAAAGTTCATTATCGAGCTTGAGATCATCATTCCATTTCTCAAACATATCACTGATATTTAAAAGCCAAGTGATCACTTCTTCATTTGCCGGACCCTCTTCATTGCGAAGTGTTTCTAAGGCATTTTCAACAAAAGTCGAAAGTCGAATCATTGATTCAAGTTTTAAAAATGAGGAAGCAGATTTTAGATTGTGAAATATTCGAAAAAGTTCATTGATATCGTCTTTGTACTTATTTTCTCTTGAAAGGTTGACAATTAGCGGTTCCATAATATCAACCATCATAGAGTAATGTTCCAAAAATTCGTCAACTATTTCAAAGTCGAAGTTTGCTTCTAGTTCTCTTCTTGCACCCATATCGTGATAGTTCTCCTATATTGCTTTGGATTATATCATTTTTTGGTTAAAATCTCTTTAGTGAAATCTACCGAAAAAGATTGTGAAATGAAGAAAAAAATGACTATTTCTAAGATACTAAATGCCAAAGGCGTGAAGCCTTTAGTGATGATAACAGCCTATGATGCGCTCTTTGCAAAACTTTTTGAAGAAAGTGCTGATATTCTCCTTGTGGGCGATAGTCTCAACATGAGTTTTGCAGGCAAAAGTGACACGCTCAGTGCGACTTTGGATCAGATGATCTATCATACAAATGCGGTTTGTAAAGGTGCAAGAGAGAGTTTTGTGATTTGTGATATGCCTTTTGGAACATATATGTCAAAAGAGCAGGCACTTACGAATGCTGTAAAAGTTTTTCAAGAAACTCCTGCAGATGCGGTGAAAATCGAAGGTGGAGCAGATAAAGCAGAGATTGTAAAACACCTTACATGTAACGGCATTGCAGTGTGCGGACATATTGGTTTATTGCCTCAGTCTGTTCGCAGTGAAGGCGGTTATAAAGTTAAAGGTAAAGATGAACGAAGTGCGATGAGTCTTGTCAATGATGCAAAAGAGATTGAGCTTGCAGGTGCTTTTTGTATCGTCATCGAAGGGGTTAAGGCGGATGTTGCAGCGTTAGTGGCTGCGAGTGTTGGTGTCCCTGTTGTTGGCATTGGCGCAGGGCATAACGTAGATGGGCAAGTCCTCGTTTTTTCGGATATGTTGGGATTATTTGAAGAGTTTACTCCAAAATTTGTGAAAAAATATCTCGATGGTGCGACACTCGTTAAAGATGCCGTTGCAACATACGCTAAAGAAGTTGTATCAAGGGAATTTCCAAGTGAAAAATACACTTACTAAGAGAGTATGATGGAACGTATAGTAGAAATCGAGAGATTTAGTGCAGATGAGGCCAGTGAAATCACTCTTCGCCCGAGTGCGTGGAATGAGTATATCGGTCAAGAACAGATCAAAAAAAATCTCTCTGTTTTCATTGAAGCGAGTAAAATAAGAGCTGAAGCTCTTGATCACACTCTTTTTTATGGACCTCCAGGACTTGGAAAGACGACACTCGCACTTATCATCGCAAATGAGATGAATGCAAATATCAAAGTAACAGCCGCACCTATGATAGAAAAAAGCGGTGATTTAGCGGCGATACTTACAAACTTAGAAGAGGGAGACATCCTTTTTATAGACGAGATTCATCGTCTTTCTCCCGCGGTGGAAGAGATACTTTACTCATCGATGGAAGATTTTCGCATTGATATCATCATTGGAAGCGGACCAGCGGCACAGACTGTAAAGATAGACCTTCCAAGATTTACGCTCATAGGTGCTACGACGCGTGCGGGAATGCTTTCAAACCCTTTGCGAGATAGATTTGGGATGAACTTCCGTATGAATTTTTATTCAGATGATGAACTCTCTCGCATCGTCATTCAGGCTTCAAAAAAACTCGATAAAGAGATAAAAAGTGATGCCGCGCATGAGATAGCAAAAAGAAGTCGCGGAACTCCACGTATCGCGCTTCGACTGCTTCGTCGTGTAAGAGATTTTGCCGAAGTGGCAAATGAAAGAGACATAAAATTTAGTCGAACTCAGTATGCCCTCAATGAATTGGGAATCAATTCACACGGTTTTGATGAGATGGATATCCGACTTTTAGAGCTTTTGGTAGCTGCAAAGGGAAAACCTATTGGTCTTAGCACTATTGCGGCGGCGCTGAGTGAAGATGAGGGAACAGTCGAAGATGTATTTGAGCCTTATCTTATTGCGAATGGTTACTTAGAGCGCACCGCAAAAGGTAGAGTCGCGACACACAAAACGATCGATGTTATAAAATTTAAAAATCAACAAGAGAGTCTTCTTTAATGAAACCACAACACCTGCTTATTGTCCTTTTTGGAGGCGCACTTTATTGGATGTATCGTCTTTACGAGCCATTTTTACTCACTATGCTTATCGCTGCGCTTTTGGCGATCTCTACGGCAAATATACAATGCTACTTTACAAATATAACTAAGTCAAGATTTTTTGGCAGTTTGCTCTCTACTTTTTTACTCGCACTGCTCTTTTTTGCGCCGCTTGGGTATTTCTTGGCAAGCTTTTCCATACAGCTAAACAATATTAATCCAGCGATTATTACACAAGTAGAAAACTCGATGCAAAATCTTCTTGATAATCCACCTGAATCTTTGCTCTTTTTAAAGCCTTACGTAAACAGTATGATTCAAGATTTTCAACTCAAAAATATTGCATCGACAGCGGTTTCTTATGCAGGCACTATTGGTTCATACAGTGCTGGATATATCAAAAATGCACTTTTAGTGATTGTGTTTTATTTCTTTTCTCAGTATAACGGAGAAGCGATTATCACATTTGTTAAGAAAGTGGTGAAGCTTGAAGAGGATGATAATAAACTTTTAACATACGAACTTTCTTCTGTTATGAGCACTGTCTTTTACTCTATCCTAGCAACGGCGATGTTTGAGGGTGCATTATTTGGTGTGGCTATCGCTTTTATGGGTTATAACGGTATTTTATTTGGGATTATGTATGGTTTTGCTTCACTGATTCCAGTTGTCGGAGGCGCTTTAATGTGGGTGCCTTTTGCGGCATATGAATATAGCTTCGGCAATACAAATGGAGCCCTCTTTATAGCTATCTATTCAATAGTTATGATATCGATCATCGCTGATACTTTCATCAAACCTCTCATTATTCGAGAGATCAATATCCGATTTATTAAATCAAACTTGCAGTTAAACGAGATGGTAATTTTCTTTGCGATTTTAGCAGGACTTGCTACTTTTGGATTTTGGGGTATGATCCTCGGCCCTGCAATTACTTCATTTTTCTTGGCACTGCTCAAGCTTGTTGAAGCAAAATCAACAGAGCAATAAGAGAGATTATTTTTTGTAGATTTCTGGATAATCGTTTTTCCAGCGTCTATGAACCCAGAACCACGGTTTAGGATTTTTGAGTATCTCTTGACTTAGCCATGCGGCTTCCATTTGTGTCGTGATAAGTATGTCGTTTTCAATATCGCCAGTTTCCGGGGGGATTATCTCTTCATAAACATGAATGGTATAGTTCTCATCTTTTTCATCTGCATGGATAAGTATTGGGATGAGTGCAGCGTCAAATTTTTTAGCAAAATAAGCTGGTGATTTGAGCTGACGTGTCATGTGATTTAAAAACTCCACCTTTACACCATCTTGTACCTTGACATTGATATCCATTAAAATAGCAACCGCTTTTTTTGCACGTAATCTTTTGACTATCTCTTTTGCCGCACCGTGTTTTTCAGCATAATCCATCTTCCATTTTACACGCGAAGCGAGAAGATAGTTTTCAAAATATTTGTTGTTCATCCCTTTATAGACGACCATAATCGGCTCGACACACGCACTGAGCATCTGCGCACCAAGCTCCCATGCACCATAGTGTGCAGTCACAAAAATGATAGGACGATTTTGCGCTTGAATCTTTTGGATAATCTCTAAATTTTCAAATTTTACTTTTTTGGCAATATCTTCAACAGTGTAGTAATGTCCTTCTAAAGTATATAAAAAGTTGAGCAAAAGAGATTTGTACGAGTATCTTGTAATCTCTTCGATGAATTTATCGTCAAGCTCTTTGCCATAGACAAACTCCAGATTTTGCTTTACGACTTTTGTATATCTCTTACTAAGAAGATAAGCGATATTTGCAAGTGAGATAAAAAATGCGCGTCTGACTTTTTTTGGTAACAACATTAAAAATTTTTCAAAAATTAAAAAAAGGTAAAAACCTATCATTGTAAAAGCTCCTTTGCTTTGTCTATAATGTTTTGTGGGGAGATGTTTTTTATCGACAGATCATTTTTATTTATGTGAAATATATCTACCGCTGAATCTGAATGGATAGCGATATTTTGAACAGTTGGATAGATCATCCTCTCATTCGTTGGTCCAAAAAGTGTAATGGAAGGGATGTTGTAAGCCCATGCCATATGTGTTGGACCTGTATCGTTACCGATGACAAGTTCTGCATGTGAGATAAGTGCGCAAAGTTCTTGAAGACTTAGTTTTGGAGTTATTTCTGCATTTTTCGAGTTAGCTGCTATAAACTCTGCATCGCTTTTTTCTTTCTCATTTCCCCAGATAAGGTAAGTCGTATAGGGCAGCGTATTGCAAACATCTACCACTCTTTCTTTTGGATAGATCTTGCTCTCCCATGAAGCACCGATAACAAAAATACAGTACTCATCTTGCGTAAATGAAAGTTTTTCATAAGAGGGCAGAGTAGGAAGTTTATTTTCTATCATCGCATCGCTTACATGCGAAGTGCCCTTTGGGTATAAGTCAAGTGCATCGTTGATAAGTAGCACATTTCGTTTTATGACATTTATGTCATAAGGGATATTTGAAGTAGATGAGTAAAAGAGAGAAGAAAGTTTTTCTCTTCCTGAATTTTTATCATACCCGTGGATTTTTTTGCCTATAAAACGCGCCACTAGAGCAGATTTTAAAAGTCCTTGCATATCAATAATGAGATCATATTTTGGAAGGTTTTGCAGTTTTGAGACAGTTTTTTTCAGTAGCGAAAAGCTTTTTTCTTTTTTCATTTTTTTGAGATTGATGGTGTGGACTTTGTGTATGAACGGGTGTTCATATAAGAGTGGTGCAAAAACCTCTTCGGTGATCCAGTCGATTTTTATATCAGGATATTTTTGCTTTATAAATTGTAGTACAATTGTGGCATTAACAATATCCCCAAGAGCTGAGAGTCGCACGATGGCGATGTGATCAAGTTTCATAAGGCGTATTATATCAAAACCGGCGGAATAACAAATGTCAGAGCATCACCACGACCATCACCACAATGTCAGCGGAAAAAACCTTTTTATAGCAATCCTTTTAAATCTTACTATTACAGTAGCACAAATCATCGGTGGAATATTTTCAGGCTCACTTGCACTCCTTAGTGATGCTTTACATAATTTTAGCGATGTGCTAACCCTGATAATTGCTTATATTGCAAACTATCTTTCTCATAAAAAAAATACACCGAGTAAAACTTTTGGATATAAACGTGCTGAGATAATTGCTGCATTTTTCAATACATCTGTTTTAATGGCAGTCGCGATATTTTTGATTTACGAGGCATATGAGAAGCTTATAAATCCTCAAAATATTGACTCTTTGATTGTTGTATGGCTAGGGATTTTAAGTATATTCTTAAATGCACTTGGTGTACTGTTTATAAAAGATGATGCAGATCATAATATGAATATAAAAGCGGCATATCTTCATCTCTTAACAGATATGTTAACATCCATAGCAGTAGTAGTCGGTGGGTTACTCATGTACTTTTATGAAATATATTGGATTGATCCACTTGTATCAATCATCATAGCTCTTTACCTCATAGTTTCTTCTTGGAGTTTGATGAAAGTTTCACTCTCTGTGTTAATGCAGTTTACACCCGAGGGAATCGAGCTTGAAGAAGTGACTCGTAAGATTATGCAGACTCAAAGGCAAATTACAAATATACATCATATCCATCTTTGGCAGCTTGATGATAACAGAATACATCTAGAAGCACATCTTGAGTTTAAAGAAAATATCACGCTTGGGGAATGTGACATCATATTAGATTCTTTGGAAGAGATTTTGGAAAAAGATTTTGGAATAACCCATACAACTTTTCAGTGTGAGTATAACCGCTGTGAGACAAAAGAGGCCATTTATGAGGTCGGTTAATTTAAAAATATGATGCTATAATCGCAAAATAATTTGATATAAAAGGTTCTCAATGGTTGCATCTGATATTCAAGATTTTTCAAAAGGCAGAACTAAAGCTCGAGCTTATTTTTGTTATCTTTTTTCAAAAAATATTCCTGATAGACTTCCTTCACTTTCGCCTGAGATGATTATGCCAAGACTTTTAAAGATTAAAGCTGATCTTGAAAATTGTGATGCTGTTTATCTCTTAGATTACAAGGGTATTCAGGTGTCACCTACCTATAAAAAAGCTGAACATATAGATGAAGATATAGGAAAAATTCGTGCTGATCGTGCTTATTACTACCGTGCGGTAAGAGAACATCGATGTACTATAACTGATCCTTATCCATCACTTTTGAGTTCAGAACTTACAGTGACTGCATCAACACCGATTTATGATGAAAAAGGTGAAATAAAATATGTAGCCTGCATAGATATGCCTTTTGATGAGGTTTTAAAAATTGCGCATCTCAATACCTTAGATACTTTTTTCAATAATTTTTTTAAGATCTCGTACGGCATTTTTGCAGTGGCCCTGATTGCTATTGCCATTCTTTTATTTTTCAAAGGGATTCAGAGCTTTTTTGTTAATGAGATTACAGTGAATAATTTTGAGATTAAAAATGTGTTTGAAGCGACTATTTTACTGACTCTTTCTTTAGCGATGTTTGATCTTACTAAGACAATTATTGAAGAAGAGATAACAGGGCAGAATCAAGAGCACAATATTTCGGGAGCACATAAAACTATGGTCAAGTTCTTAGGTTCTATTATCATTGCCCTTTCTATCGAAGCTTTGATGCTTGTATTTAAGTTTGCTATAACTGATCCGGAAAAGCTTTTATATGCTCTATATATTATGGGCGGGGTTAGTGTAATGATAGTGAGTTTGGCAGTATATTTAAAATCTACACAAGAGAAAAGTCAAAAATGATAGCAATCGTCGATTATAATATGGGAAATCTGGCAAGTGTCAAAAATGCTTTTGCAAAGCTCGGTGAAGATGTGGCGATTGTCTCTGATCCTGAAAAATTTAAACTCTATGACAAACTGATTCTTCCGGGAGTAGGTGCATACGGCGATGCGATGGAGCATCTTAAAGAGCGTTCGATGGATGAAGCACTCAAAGAGTATGCAAAAAGTGGAAAATATATGTTTGGTATTTGCCTTGGTATGCAACTTCTTTTCCAAAGCAGTGAAGAGTTTGGTCCAAATGAGGGACTGGGACTTATCAAAGGCAAAGTGATAGAGTTTGATCAAAGCAAATTTTCTCATCCTTTAAAAGTACCGCACATGGGATGGAACCGTATGTTTACAAAAGGGCATCAACTCTTTAATGGATTAGATGAGTCTCATTATCTTTATTTTGTACACTCATTTCATGTAGTCTGCGAGAATGACTCAGACAGTATCGGTGAGACGGAGTATGGATATAAATTTACTAGTGCAATAGCACGAGATAATATTCTTGGTATTCAACCGCATCCTGAAAAAAGCCATAACAATGGTCTTAGAATCTTAGAAAATTTTATACAACTGTAATAGGAGTAACAATTAATATGACTTTATATCCGGCAATAGATTTAAAAGATGGAAAAGCAGTTCGCCTTACTAAAGGACTGATGGACAGCGCAAAAATATACTCAAATGAACCGTGGGAACTTGTGAAGAAATTTGAAGAGATGGGTGCCACATGGGTGCACATTGTGGATCTTAACGGTGCATTTGCAGGTGAACCAAAAAATCTCGAACAGATCATTAAGATACGAGAAAACTGTAATGTCAAACTTGAGCTTGGTGGCGGTATCCGTGATGAAAAAACGATACAAAAAATGCTTGAAATTGGAATCGATAGAATCATTTTAGGTTCGATCGCTGTAAAAGATCCAGCTTTTGTCAAAGAGATGGCTGCAAAATATCCAATCGCCGTTGGCATAGATGCTATTGATGGATTTGTGGCTGTTGAGGGCTGGGGTGAAGTAAGCAACATGAGAGCAACTGATCTCGCGCGTGAATTTGCAAATGCAGGAGTAGAAGCGATTATCTGTACAGATGTTGGTAAAGATGGGACATTAAGCGGTGTAAATGTAGAGTTTACCCTTGAGATTGCTAGAGCAAGCGGAGTCAGTACAATTGCAAGCGGCGGCGTAAAAGATGCAGCAGATATTGAAGCTTTAATGGCAACTAATGAGATAGATGGGGTCATCATTGGAAAGGCATACTACGAGGGTACTTTGGATTTAGAGGCCTTATTTAAAGTTAATTCAAACTAAGTTAGGCTATTATTAGTCAAAATTCTAAAAAATATATAATTTATACAAAGGATTATATTTGAAATTATTAGTGGTAGATGACAGCTCGACGATGCGTCGTATTATAAAAAATACTTTACAGCGCTTGGGCTACAAAGATATCTTAGAGGGCGAAGATGGCGTGCAAGGTTGGAATGTTCTGAATGAGAATACGGATGTTGGAATGCTGATCACCGACTGGAATATGCCTGAGATGAACGGTTTGGAACTTGTAAAAAAAGTGCGTGCGGATGCTCGTTTTAAAGACCTTCCGATTATTATGGTTACAACAGAGGGCGGTAAAGCCGAGGTTATTACAGCACTAAAAGCAGGTGTTAATAACTATATCGTGAAGCCTTTTACTCCTCAGGTTCTTAAAGAAAAGCTCGCTGCAGTTTTAGGTATTGAGGCCTAATGCAAGAATCCTATAATCAACTTGTGGTGAGAGTTTCTTCTCACTACGATCTTTTCAGCGACTTTTTAACAGATACGATTCCTGTCGGCTTTGAAGAGATTGATGAGGGCTTCATTATCCGCAGTGAAGATGAACTTGAAACTATAGAATGGGGCATTGAGCAGTTTAGAGAAGCTTTGCAAAAAGCATTAAATACCTCTATAGACGTTGAATGCGTATTGACTAAAGAAAAGAGTAGTGACTGGGTGAAAGAGTATCAAGATGCGATAACTCCAGTTGAAATCGAGCCATTTTATATCTATCCGACTTGGGAAGAACCAAAGGAGGATCGCATAAATATTGTTTTAGATCCTGCTTTAGCCTTTGGTACGGGACATCATCCGACAACAGCAACTTGTCTTCAAGGCATTGCAAAGTATATAAAAGATGGTGATGAAGTTATAGATGTTGGGTGTGGAAGCGGTATTTTGAGTATTGCGTGTATGAAGCTTGGCGCTATCGCTGATGCCTGTGATACTGATCCTATTTCAGTGGAAAACTCCACTATCAATGCTTATGAAAATAGTGTCGCTTACCGAAATATTTGGGAAGGTTCGGCTGCAATGAGTGAAAAAACATACGATGTTACTATAGCAAATATCGTAGCTGATGTTTTAACATATATAGCAAGTGATTTGAAAAAAATTACAAAACCTGACGGCGTTTTAATCTTGTCCGGAATATTGGATAAATATGAGAATAAAGTGCTTAAGTTTTATCAAGATTGTTCATTGTTGGAGCGTATAACGCAAGACGAGTGGATAACATTAATATTAAAAAGAGGATAGTACCTAATGGGTTCTCCAGAATCAAACGATAATAAAAATAATAAAAATAATAATTTCTTCAATAAAAATCCACTTATAACTTTTGCAATTTTTTCTATTGTTATTATATTGGTTTTTAAATCACTCATGGGAGATCAGGGAGCAACTGGTTCTATGGGTTCAGGGATGGGTTCAACATCGCAAAACAAGCAAGTGAGCTACTCGGAACTCAAAGAGCTTATCACCAATAAAAAAGTGCAAAAAGTAGAAATTGGGCAGACTTACATCCGTGCTACTGGCAGTGCTGATGGGAAACAAATCTCTTATACTACGCGTATTGTAGGTGGTGATGATACTTTAGTTCCTTTGTTAGATAAAGAAAATATAGATTATTCAGGATTTAGTGAATCTAACTGGTTTACAGAGATGTTTGGGTGGTTATTTCCCTTTTTGATTATTATTGGAATATGGATGTTTTTTGCGGGACGGATGCAAAAGAGTATGGGAAGCGGAATTCTTGGTATGGGAAATTCGAAAAAACTTATCAATTCTGAAAAACCGAAAACAAAGTTTGATGATGTTGCGGGCGTACAAGAAGCAAAAGAGGAAGTTCAAGAGATCGTAGATTTTCTTAAATATCCTCAGCGTTATGTTGAACTCGGTGCAAAGATTCCTAAAGGTGTTTTACTCGTAGGAAGTCCTGGAACAGGAAAAACTCTTTTGGCAAAAGCGGTTGCAGGTGAGGCGGAAGTTCCATTTTTCTCTGTGAGCGGTTCTAGCTTTATCGAGATGTTTGTGGGTGTCGGTGCTGCGCGTGTTCGTGATCTCTTTGAGCAGGCAAAAAAAGATGCTCCATCTATCATCTTTATAGACGAGATCGATGCTATTGGAAAAAGTCGTGCTGCTGGTGGAATGATGGGAGGAAATGATGAGAGAGAGCAAACTCTCAATCAACTTCTTGCAGAAATGGATGGGTTTGGTACTGATACGCCTATTATTATTTTAGCTGCGACGAACCGTCCAGAAGTTTTAGACAGTGCACTTTTGCGTCCTGGACGTTTTGATAGACAGGTTCTTGTAGATAAACCTGATTTTGAGGGGCGTATTCAGATATTAAAGGTACATGTAAGAGATGTAAAACTTTCTGATGATATTGATCTTGAAGAGATAGCTCGTATTACAGCTGGTCTTGCCGGTGCGGACTTGGCAAATATCATCAATGAAGGTGCTCTTTTAGCGGGACGTGCGAGTAAAAAAAGTGTAAGCCAAAAAGATCTTTTTGAAGCAGTTGAACGTGCTATCGCTGGACTTGCTAAAAAATCTCGCCGTATTAATCCAAAAGAGAAAAAGATTGTTGCTTACCATGAAAGTGGTCATGCGCTTTTAGCAGAGATCACAAAAGGTGCGAAAAAGGTATCGAAAGTCTCTATCGTTCCTCGTGGACTTGCCGCTCTTGGTTATACGCTTAATACTCCAGAAGAAAACAAGTTTATGGCACAACGCCATGAACTATGGGCTGAAGTAGACGTGCTTCTTGCTGGTCGCGGAGCCGAAGAAGTCTTTTTAGGTGAGATCTCTACAGGTGCTGGAAATGACTTGGAACGTGCAACTGATATCATAAAATCTATGGTTCAGGTATATGGTATGACAGATGTTGCAGGACTTATGGTTCTAGAAAAACAGCGTCAATCATTTCTTGGCGGTGGAGCTCCTGCTGCGAGAGAATTTAGTGAAAAGATGGCTGAAAATATGGATAGTTTCATTAAAACCAGCCTAAGTGAACATTATGTGGATGTAAAGAAAAGTCTTGAAGAATATCGTGGAGCGATTGAAAATATGGTCTCTTTATTGTATGACAAAGAAAATATTTCTGGTGAAGATGTTCGTGAAATCATCGAAAAATTTGAAAAAGACAATGAGATGGAGACCAAACTTTCACCTGTTCATAATGAGATTGCAGATGAACTAAAAGAGGATGCTTCTATGGCGAAGAAACGTCACATTATTGAAGAAGAGAACAAAAATGACAACAACTGATACTTTTATAGTTTCAAAAGCTGGGTACACTTATGTTGCGATTGCTGTTGGGGCTATTTTAGTATTCACATTTTTAGATTTTACTTTTTTACGATTTTTTAGTGTAATGGGTTTAATCGGACTCGTTTTTATCTATAGAAATCCTGAGCTAGAGATCCCGTATATGCAAAAGGGAGCGTTGCTTAGTCCAGTTGATGGAAAAATAACAGCTATCAATACTCTTGATAACGGATTTGAGATTGTTATTAAGTCTTCATTATTTGATATCTCAATACTAAGAGCTCCATTTTTTTCAAGTGTACGGTCTATAAATTTAAGACGTGGCGCAAGACTTTCTACCGATATTAAAAAGGCTGCACTCTTAAACGAGAAAGTAGAGCTTGTGTTTGAAGATAGATATAACAATGTTGTACATGTACAACATATGTTAGATAACAGCATCGATGATTTGAATCTTTATCTCCATGAAGGACTCGATGTCACTCAAGGAAGAAGATATGGTGTGATGACAAAAGGGAAGACAGTTATCAGCGTCCCTCTCTCATCAAGACTATCTGTTCAGCTGGATTCACAAGTAAAAGCAGGAGAAACACTTTTAGGATACTTGTCCTAAGATGGATTCAAAAAGAAGAAGTGTAATTTATATACTTCCTAATATTTTTACAGCTTCTAGTATTTTTGCCGGTGTCGTGAGTATCATCAACTCAATCAGTGGAGAGTTTACGATAGCTTCTTGGCTTATTGTATTAGCTCTTATATTTGATGGTCTAGATGGCAGAGTTGCTAGACTTACAAATACATGTAGTCGTTTCGGTGTTGAGTTTGATTCTTTAGCAGATTTAGTTGCGTTTGGCGTCGCGCCTGCCATCTTGCTCTACATGTATGCCGGACATGAATTCGCAAGATTTGGGATAGTGACTGCGTCACTGTTTGTAATATTTGGGGCTATACGTCTCGCTCGTTTTAATGTTATGACAGCACAAACAGAACCCTCCGTCTTTATAGGTGTTCCTATTCCTACTGCTGCAGTTTTTATCTCCATTTTAGTTCTATTATTTCAAAAATATGAATTCTTACATCAGTGTTCTTTTCTTTTACCTATCGCTTCAATCCTTGTTTCTTTATTGATGGTGAGTAATATCCGATATCCAAGTTTTAAAAAGATCAATCCTTCAAAGCGCTATACGCTTCGTTTATTTATACTTCTACTATGTATTGCATTGGGTGTTTTTGTCTATCCGATAGAGGGTTTTGCATTGATTGTTACTCTTTATATATTCTATGGATTGATTAGAGCAACTTTGCATTTGAGAAAAAGAAGAGTCAAAGAGTAGAGTTTTTTTATTTATGATGCTCTTTTTCAAAATAGAGATCTTCTGTATCTATATCAAACGTAAAGTAATTTGATGCAAAGCCAACTTCAGTAATTCGACTCAGCTGTATGGTTGCGCCTTTATTGTTTTTTGTCTCCATATATAAAAGTCCAAGTGCAAATCTACTCTCAGAAAACTCAGGATTTTTCATTTTCGCCAGCTCTAAAAGTGCGATGGCATTATCATGATGACCTGCGGTTATAGAAGCAATGGCTCCAAAAAAGAGTGTTTTATCATCATTGATTTTATAATCATCGATAAGTTGGTTAAAGTTACTGTACGCTTCTTCTGCTTTTTTATTAAATAAATTTGTTAGAGCAAGGGTGTAGAGTATATCTTCAGGTGACGCTTTTGTTGTATTTAATACAGATTGAAGCTGGACTTGAAGAGGATAAAGTGTCCCAGTCATAAGCGCCTCTTGCGCATAAAGATATCTCGTGATATATGGCCCATAATAGAGATCTTCAAAGTTGAATTTTTGTTTTTTGATATAAAAAAGCATCTCTTTGGCATACTGTTTTGTATCGGCTTTTTTGAGTTTGGTATCCATATAGACGATTTGTGGAAATATATCATGCGGGAGTAAATAACTTAACTTTTGCGCTGATTTTAATGCAATATCATTTTTCCCAAGTTTATTGGCAATGATAACGTTCATAATAAGGTAGAGTGGACGTTCTTTATAGGTACTATTTAACCACTTGGAGCTACTTGAAAAGTTATTTTCAGTAAGATATAAAAGTGTATTGTAAAGATCTTGATCTTCTCCAGAGGGCTCGTTTACAAGGTTGTCTTTGAGTATAGCACTGAATTTATCATGATCGAGATGTAAAATCTGTGCACACATAATAGTAAATATCCCGGAAAGATAGTTGTTGGAATCGAGATGGTATGATTTTTTAAAATGCTCATAAGCGTTTTGTATATCTCCCATTTGTGCATAAGTCAGAGCTAAATTGTATTGCAAGATCGAATGGCGTGGTTGTATTTTTTCTAAACTTTGGAGTTGTTTATTCGCATCTCTGAGTTTAAAGGAAAGAGCTTTTTTGATTGATTGTGCTATGCCGTAGTTTACAACAGATGATGCGCTACTTTTTTCAAGGTACTCTTTTGCAGAGGAGATATCATCGATATAGATATTTGCATTTCCTTTTTTGATGTAGTTGATCGTACTGTTTGCATTGAAGACTTTATACGGAGCAAAATAGAATATTTTTTCATAAGTCATCCACAACTCATTATCAATATTTTTTCTAAAACTTGCCTGTGCTATATCTGGATCAAAAAGCGAGTCCTTGAGCTTGACATTGATAGGGTAAGGTTTATAGATCTCTATTGGATATTTATCTGTAAGCAAATTAAGCTGTTTTGACGCTTCTTGGAGTTGTCCAGCTTTGATGTTTACCAAGGCTAAGGCGAGCATTTGACGCATGATATCAGTACTCTGAGGGGCTACATTTGATAGATATTTTTGTGCAAGGGGCAAGTCTCCTACATTGGCATAAAGGAGTCCCAAAGGAAGATAATTAGCAGCTACTGAAGGTTTTGACAATGCATCAATAGCTTGATAATAGTTGCCAAGAGCAGCATTGATTTTTGCTTTAAGAATCTGTCTTTGCTCTGGATATTCATCTGAGTTTGGATGATTGAGTGCACTTAAAGCTTCAAGGTTATTTCCTTTAAAATATTGAATCAAAGCATAATAGTAGGAATAAAGTGGAGAGTTGATTTCATTTGGAAGAGAAGCATAAGCTAGATTAACATAGTATTTAAAACCCTCCGGTTGATTTAGGGCTTGTGCACATACCGCAGCATTGATCGCGCTTACACAGACATTCTCATTGCTCTGGATAGCTTTTTTAAAAGTATCAAGTGCTACTTGATACTGCTTTTCTTTGAGCTGCGCTACGCCAAGGTTGTACTGAGAGATACCTTCGCTGTAAAGTGCGATCTGTTCAAAGAGATTGAGTGCTTCTTCTTTATTTCCATTTGTGTAAAGATAGTTGGCTTTGGCAATGATCTTTTCAAGTTCGCTTGATTTGAGTATTTTTTTTTGTTTGTCTTGAAGTTTGTTTTCTACAAAATTTAAGCTACTTGAATCATCTTTATGATGAGATTTTTTGTAAAGTAAAGTTACAAGGATCGTAAGAAGTACAATAGCGGCGACGCCAGCTGCAGCAAATATAATAATTTTTTTCTTTTTTTTCTTTGCACTAATCTCTGCACTCGATCCTGCTGAAAGATTTGCATCGACGGAAGTACCAAAAGCGGCATCGTCATCTTGAATAATTATTATTTCTTCTTGGGCCATACTAAATCTTTTTAACCTTTACATGTAATGCGTAATTGTACCCGATATAAGCAATCGATGTGCCATAAAATGGCTTACATGTAAGAGATTTAATGAGTCTATAGATGAAAAAATAGTTTGAAAATTAATAAAAGAGAATAATAAGCAGTCAAGGGTGACACTAAGGCTTTATTTTTAAAGCCTTAGTGTTCTCTTTTTTAGATTGAAGAGCAATATTTGGAACTTGATATAACTGATTTTTACAGATTTCATACGTATTTCCCCCTTCTTTGTCTTCTGTCGCAATGCAAATGTTCAGGCCTAAACTGAGCCTTTTGTAAACGCGAAGACATGCAACATCTTCTTTAAGCATTTTAAATACCACTTTTGAGCGTATGAGTTTCTCTTTGGTGTAATTTACATTTATTGGCCTCGTAGAGGGCTAGAATATTTTAAATAATATTTTTAGGAAGGAGTAGTGAGTTTGTTTTAGCATCAGATTGAAGGAGGGAGCTTTATCCTCTCCAAGTACGAACGGGACCTATATCAACATGTATGAATCCTGAATGAGGATAAAAACCGACTCCACCTGCATTTAAAGAAATGGCTATACGATGAAGCTCTTCAAGGGGAATATTTTTAATATTGATATCAGCAGCTTGACCAAGCGTATGATAACTATGTTTAGCGACGCCACTTGTTTGGTGTCTTAGTTTTTCGTTTGTTTGAGGTGAACGGTATCCACATATGATTTCAAGAGGCTCATTTGAGCCAGAAAGAGTGTGAATCTGATGGAGAGTATCGATAAGCCCGAGTTCCATCGTAGTGATTTCTCCAGAGCGTCTGTCTATCATAAGTTCATTGATTTGTGCATGGGCTTTGTCTGAGTAGATACCATTTTTGAAGTAAGTTACATCAAGGCTTTCTAGTGTGTTAACATTGTAAAAGTTAAGCGAGCGGGTATCGGCTGGAGTATAAATTTCACTTGTTCGCATAGCAAAAAGATCATGTGGCGCGATCAGAGCTCCAAGACATAGAGCTCCTGAAAGTTTAAGAAATTCTCTTCTGTTTTTTTCAATGTTCAAAACTGTACCACCTATTAATTCATCGTATCAAATTTCATAAAATTAATTTTTTTGATATTTTGTAATTGAAGATCATCATAACCGTAGATATCATCGTAAAAATAAACCTTTTGATTTGAATCTACTCCAACAGTCATATATCGAATGAGCACGGGAAGCCTTTTTTGAAGGTCGACTCTATGTTCATCTTCAATGTCTGCACTAATGATATCTTCTTTTGGTGACAGGTAAGTTAACAACTTCTCAGGCTCACCGAGTCTGATACATCCAGAACTAAGTGCTCTGTATTCATTTTTAAACAACCCACGGCTATTGGTGTCATGCATATAGATTGAATATTTATTTGGGAATATAAATTTAACTACTCCAAGTGGATTTGATTTTCCTGCATCGGCTTTGAAGGTAAACGGGGCAGCGCCAGTTTTTTTGTATGGTTTCCAATCAATCACTCGCGGATTTTGTTCGACCATCTCTCCATGAATTTGTCTATAGACATGCATGTTATGTTTTTGCAGATATTTTAAAAGATTTTTTTTCTCTAAAATGTCTTCTTTGACGATAGTTTGAGGTGCTGTCCAAGTAGGGTTTATAACAGCATACGAAATTTTGCTACTGAGTATTGGCGTTGGGCGATCTTTTGTCCCTACAATGATATTCATATGAAATAATTCATCCCCTTTTTCAAGTAGCTGCATTCTAAAAGCGGGGACATTGATATTGATGTAAGCATCTGTTTTGTCCATACCGGAGTTAAGCCAGCGATAGCGTTCAAGATTGAGAATGATCGTCGTGATCTTTTTAAAAAGAGTGATATTCATAGCCTGAATAGTTTTTTTACCGATAAGACCATCCGCACTAAGATTATGGCGTGATTGAAATGTCTTGACGGCATCGATAAGCGTTTTATCGTCATAAAGGGTTCCATCAGGATCTGTAATCGTCTCGAGTTCACCACTTTCTACTAAACGTTTTTTGATGAGTGGAAGGCGTTCATCCGTGTTGCCTAGACGAATTGCAGGACCAGAGGGAATTTTTACCCATTGATCATCTTTTTCTAAAGAGCGATAGTACGCAAGAGCTTTAATGAGGCGTGCATACTCTTTAAAATCCGGATTAAGAGTTTCCAAAGAATTTTGAATAGAATTCTTCTTTAAAGAATCAAAAAGACGTTTTGTCACTAGTAGTGGTAGCTTTGTTGGGCGATCCCACTCGATTGGCTCATCAGCAATTTTACTAGTTTTAAATTTCTCCCAGTCTGTAAAACCGTAATAAAGATCTTGCGCCATAGTAATATAAGCATCGGTCAATAAGAGATCGATTGAGTTGACGAGATGAATCTTTTTTTCGTCATTTTCAAAAGTTCCATTCTCAAGCAGATCACGATCAACAGCGAGTTCATTTTGATGATATTTTTCGGGATTTAGCCCATAGTGCAAGGAATTATCTATAGACGAAAGCAGATCTAGCGCTTGAGGTGAATAATGTAGTTTTGAATCAAACCAGGCAAAATTTTGAAGACGTTTACAGTACTGAGTGTAAAATTTTTGTGTTAGGAGAGAATTATTGAGAGTAGAAGAAAAGTTTGTTTTTTTGTATGCAACAAGGCCGTTACATACAGCGTATTTTTTTACACTCTTTTGATTTGTTTGAACAAGAAGAGGAGCAGAAGTATTGAGCTCATCAGAAGTTGAAACCTCTTCGGGCTGGGCATGTAGAGAAAGAAAAGTGAGTACTAAAAAAAATATTTTGATGATCATAAGGGAACAGTCTTTACAGTTAAAAATTAATGGATTGTAACATATAAAGAGCTGTTTTAGCTTATAAAGTTTTCGTTTTAGGTGCTAAAACCCATAATTCAACTTTTTCGGTATCTCTAGAATCTGTACGTTTTGTGTTTTTTGATGAAGCTTTTACTCCACGTCTAAGATGTAACACTTTTGTAAAACGATTATTCTTTTGCAGTTCTTCTATGATGGGATGAGAGCTATCTTCATCAACGACTTGAGCGAGATTTGAAAATATCAGAACTATTTTTCCATCACTTGCAAGATGCTTTTGTGCTTGGTCAAAAAATCTTGCAAAGAGATCATCTTCATAATAGATTGCTTTATCGATTCCCTCTTCTAATTTGTGTTTTGCCCGCATCCAAGGCGGATTGAAAACAATCAAATCTGCTTTCACATCGCAGTTTTCAAATAAATCACCATGATGAAGTGTTATCTTATCTTCGTAACCTAAGCGTTTGCATTCCTCTGTAACACCGATAATCGCATTTTTATTTGTGTCAGTTGCGAAGACATTTTTAAAGCCATTTTGGATGAGCTGAAAGGACAAGACACCGCTTCCCACACCAATGTCAATGGCATTTTCTTTTGAACCTTCGTACTTCTTTAACCAGCTATCAAATAACTCAATATGATCAAATCGTGTTGGGAAATATGTTCCATAAAAGGGATGAAGTGTTACATGTAAAGGTTTGATTTCAATTCCCTTTTGATACCACTGCCACGAGCTATTGAGCCCTTGCACTTCAACAAACGAGAGATAAAACTCTGAAATCTCTGGATACAACAACTTTAACCAACCAATATCAGGAGATTTTTTAACAGCTAATTTATACTCTTTTACTTTAAGTAATAATCTATGTGAGATTTCTCTAAAAGCAGAACGATAATCACGTTGTCCTTGAAAACTTTTATCATTACATGTAAGCAAAAGATTTTTTTTAAGTTCCGCTAAAAGCGTTAAACCATTGCTGAAAACTCCCTCAACGAGAACATATTTTCCCTCTATCATCTGCTCAACTATAGCGGCTACATCCATTTTGCGATGAAATCTGATAACTTCATTTTCTGGTGTGATTATATTTGGTCTATCTGCTTGGAGAGATTGTAAATTTGTATTCATGTCATTACCCTTATCTTATGTCGCAGTTTAATGGATATGGGCTTTATTCTTGTTTTATTATAAAATATATTAGATTCTAAGCTTTAAAAACAGCTCGCCATTATGATCTCTATTTTTAGGATTTAATGAGAAAGAGGGTATATTCTGCTTTCAATAAAAACTTACATGTACGCTTTAAGGGGCTCAAAGATGAACAAAGAGATATCCAATAAATTTCAGCAAGCGTTTATCCTACTACTGTTGCTCGTAGTTTTAATGGGTTTTGTCGGAATGATTCGAGAATTTATAATGGTCCTTGTCCTGGCTGCGATCTTTGCTGGCTTACTTTATCCTCTCTACCGCAAGATTCTTTACTATCTAAAAAATAGATCTGTTTTGTCAGCTGCTAGCATCCTTATCATATGTACTTTTGCTATTGTTTTACCCTTAGTCGGCCTTACAAGTATGGTGACAAGTGAAGCAATCCAGATCAGTGAAAAGGCAAGTCCCATAGTGAAAAAAGCCTTGGATAATAATCTCTCCATAAGTCAACAACTGCCCACTTGGGTGCCTTTACAAGAGAAGTTTAAATCTTTAGATGAGACTATTCTCGAAAAAGTCCCCGAGGTAGTCAAGGCAATTGGTAACTGGCTAGTTTCAAATTTATCCAGTGCTACTAAAGGAACAGCTAGCTTTTTTATGAATTTGTTTATTTTATTTTATGCAATGTTTTACTTTTTAATACATGGGCCAGAGTTACTAGGTTCACTGAACTCTTTACTTCCTCTCTCGAAAGAGGATTATACTGAAGTGATGAATCGTGGGATGATAGTGACTATGGCATCCTTGAAAAGTATAATGATTATAGGAGTCATTCAAGGGGTATTGGTCGGGTTGGCTTTTTGGGCTAGTGGAATTGGTGGACCAGCATTTTGGGGAACTATTGCTTTTTTTCTTTCTGCTATCCCCGGATTAGGAACTCCAGTAGTCTGGTTACCAGCGGCTGCATATCTTATATTTACAGGCAATACAGGATGGGGAATAGGGCTGATTATATGGGGAGCGTTGGTCATAGGTTCGGTTGACAATTTTTTACGCCCATGGATCATTGCAAATGATGTAAAATTACCCGATCTTGTTATCCTTGTATCGATCCTCGGAGGAATTCTCTCTTTTGGTCCCATTGGTATCATTATAGGTCCAGTGATAGCCGCTCTTTTAGATACGATTTTAAATATTTATAAAAAGACGTTTCAATATTTATTACCTTCTTGAGTATGAAGAACTAAGATTAAAAATAGATATTAATATTTTCACAAAGTGGTAAAAATGCAAAATAGTTATAAAAGAGTTGATGCGCATCTTTCAAGTTTGGGCTACTGTTCAAGAAGTGAAGCGAAGAAATTTTTAAAAATGTTTCGAGTTTGCGTCAATGGGGTTAGAATTTTTGATGCAGATAAAAAGGTATATCATAATGATGTGACTGTCAATGAAGAACTCCTTGACCCTGAATCTTTAACGATTTTAATGCACAAACCAAGCGGGGTGATCTGCTCTCATGATGATATAGGAGTTCTTATATACTCTTTATTACCCGAGCGATATACAACGAGAAACCCAAAAATTGCTACTATCGGCAGACTTGACGGCGATACTACTGGAGCCATCTTACTTACAGATGATGGCGCGCTCAATCACCGACTTACAAGTCCCAAAAGCGATGTTTCAAAACTCTATGAGGTAACACTAGCTGAGGCATTACGCGGTGACGAAGAAGAGATATTTGCAAGTGGAACTCTTCTTTTAAAAGGTGAAAAAAAACCGCTACTTCCTGCAAATATGAAAATAATTACAAATACCCTCGTTCACTTAGAAATCAACGAGGGGAAATATCATCAGGTGAAACGTATGTTTGCAGCTCTAGGCAATAAAGTAGTTGCTCTGCATAGAATACGTTTTGGAGAGTACAGCGTCGAGAATCTTGGCGTGGGGGAATATAAACTTTTAAGTTTAGAAAAGTAAAAAAAGGCGGCGAATAGGCGGCTACGAAGATATTTTAAAGCATTTTAAACTTGACACTACTCAGATCGATATTGCGATTATCTACAATATCGTATATTCCTTCAAAGCTATATGGAAACTTTCCATTAAATGTTCCGATAGATGCACCTTTTGCAGTTGTCTCTGCATAGTAATAATCTCTTCCATCAATACGAAGTTTTGCATAGAGAAATGGAAGGACGTGTTTATCTTCTATATGGACAACGACAAATACATGATGGGGAACATAAACAAACCTGTAATCGATACCCTTCTCATTTAAGAGTGAAGCAAAGAGGTTGGATTTATCATCACAATCTCCCCAATTAGTCTGAAGTACTTGCTTGGGACTTCTGCTCGTATAATCGGTGCGGTAGGGAATATGAGTGACGTAATCAAACAGTTTTTCTGCTTCACATCCATCACTACCATTACACCCTTGTGTCAGCTCATCTGCAAGTGGAGCAAGAACTCCTCTTTGTGAAAGATTTGTTTTTATCGCCATACCATTGACATCAATAACCCCTTTGTCAAATATAGAGTCAGCGTGATAAGTGACTCGAGAGGAGTTAAATGGACGTAGATCTTGTGTTTCTACAAGAGAGATCGACATTCCTATATAGGTGAAGGCACCTACGCTGAAACCGACACCGATGAGACTAAGAACTGTTGCATTTCTTTTTGTAGGGGAGAGTTGTTGAGATTTTTTAATAGTTGATTTTAATATTTCACGATAGACTAGGATGACGATGATAAGAACAATGATAATCTTGATCCATAAATCCATGATTCGCCTTTGGTATAAAAATCCAATCCAAAACAGCATAAAAACAGGGCAGGTCATAGGCAGCTAAAGCCGCCTATTAGCCTTACATGTAAGCCTTTAAAGCCTCTGGCATAGAGATACTTCCATCTTCATTTTGGAAGTTTTCCATGATGGCTACCATTGTTCTGCCTACTGCTAGAGATGAGCCGTTTAGTGTATGTACAAGCGTGTTTGCTTTGCCGTCTTTGAAACGGATTTTTGCACGGCGAGCTTGAAAATCTCTTGTGTTTGAAACGGAAGAGATCTCGCGGTACGTTGCTTGTCCTGGTAACCATACGCCTGTGGATACACTCTTTTAAACCTACTCTCAAATGTTAGTATACAATGGTTTGCAATAAGTTTAAAATTTTATTTTATTTGTGTTGGCAGGTAATAGGCAGGTGAACTTGAACTTTTAATGGTATTTTTTAGAAACCATTCTATTCTGTACAGAAGGGTAATCATAGAGATTTAAAGTGTTAATAACTACAATAGTTATTATTTTTTTATCAGCCCGCGACTTGCATATATATACAGGAATAATACTATTTAGACCATTGTCAAAATACTAGATTTGCAAACCCTTTTAAATCTAGCATTTCTTATTTGGGTAGAATAAAGGCTGTTATCTTTATATGAGTTCATTTACTCTTTAAAGCATTTCTTTGAATTTATTCGTTTGTGGCGTCAACTTTCACTTTGGCCGCCTAATGGAATCCTTCTCTTTATTTTATACATAATTACTTCACTTTAAATATTTTTTTTAGTTCTTTTCTCATAATATCTTTTCTCTTTTTAAAAAAATTATCAAAGTTTGTGAATTCTAGACTTTGTTTTGCTGGGAAATAGCTGCTACTAAAAAAACGATCCTGATCAGATTTATTGGTGTAATTTTTATCAACCCATTCTTTCAAAGGGGTTGCATTTTTACTTCGATTGGTTGAGCTATCCATCATTTGAAGTTTTGCTAATTGATCTCTTTTGTTTTGCC
>JBBRBK010000016.1:0-34525 GCA_038205935.1 Campylobacterales bacterium | reverse complement strand
CCTCATGTGCTTTTAATACCCTTATTTTTTGATATAATAATACTCATGAAAAAGTATAGTTATAATTTTGCTCAATATAATGACATTGTTCCTATGATAGATTTTTTAGAAAGTTTATCGATCAAGGAAAGAGCTTTAATTTACAAAAGTATGGAAAAGCTTATTGAGTTTAAAAATAATAATTACAGCCTATCTGATAAGTTCTCTAAGCTGCTTGAAGATGGGATATTCGAATTAAAAGTTGAACTTCAAAATACTACATCGAGAAGTTTATATTTTTATGAGAAAGATAAAATGATTATCTTTACAAATGGATTTATCAAAAAATCGCAGAAAACTCCAAGAAAAGAGATAGACAAAGCCAAAACGATAAGGGAGGCACATAAAAATGGATAATGCACAAAAATATTTTGCTAAACAAATGGAAAATCAAGAGTTTAAAGATAGCCTTAATGCTGTTTCTGAGCAAGTAGATATTGAGTGGGAAATCGAAAGAGTAAAAACTCAAATTAAAAATAATACTGATAAAAACATCATCTTAACAGAACTAGATAAGCTCCAAGCTTTTGTTCATAATACAATGTTCGCATCAACTCAAAGAGCTGCAATTTAAATTTAGATTAATGCTCTTACTAGCTGTGATGGTAGGGCGTTTTTTATTTTAGCATTCAATACATTATAACCTTCGACAAACACAAAATCATTTCGCATATTTTTTATTTTCATAACAACTATATTTCAAAGGCTAAATCCAGAACAAAAACGCTACAATTTTTTAAGTGGGAAACTTGTGGGAAACTTAATCAAGGATTTTAAAAATGGCTGAAACATCGGTAAATTGGGGTTATGCTGGGTTTTGTATTTCCCCTCTTGACACCACCACAAACTCCCTAGTTACAATCCTTTAAACTACTTCTAGAAAATTGCACTTATTTTTAAAATTGGCATAATAAAACTTTCCAATAAGTTTTGAAACTGCATTATTTACCATTCCTTGACGATTGTCAATCTTTTTACTGCTATTTTATGCAAAAATACGAGAAAAAGAAAGGTTAGTTATGACAATTAAAGATTTTATGACGCATCAGCATAGAGAATGTGATCAACTTTTGGTATTGGCTGAAGAGGCTGTTGAAAATAAAGATTTTGAAGATGCTTCTAAAAAATATAAAAATTTTAGAGATGAAACTCTCAAACATTTTGAAATGGAAGAAGAGTATCTATTTCCTTTATTTGAAGAAAAAAGCGGTATGACACAAGGGCCGACCCAAGTTATGCGAATGGAACATGCACAGGCGAAAGGAGTTTTTGAAAAACTTGATTCAGCTACGGAACAAAAAGATAGTGATCGATTTTTTTCATTGAGCGAATCTTTGATGATCCTTTTACAACAGCACAATGCAAAAGAGGAACAGATGCTCTACACTATGATACAAAACTTTCTGCAAGACGAAAATGATGCTGTTGTTGAGAAATTGATGCATTATGATTCCTAAAGAGATTTTGCTGGATGTGAGTGAGCTTGAAGCGCCGCATCCTTTGGTAAAAGGGATCGCGGCCATGAAAGACCTCAAAAAGGATGAAACTTTGATATTTATCCACCGAATGTTTCCATGTAAGCTCCAAGAGCAAATAGATGCGTTGGGGCTGCACTCGGAGATCATCAAAAATGAAGAAAATTATTTTAAGATGAAGATATATAGATAATGTTTGGACTCACTTTAGATCAGGCACCTCCATATAAAATCCCGCTTTTTTACTACTTAACAGGTGTATTTTACCTTTTGCTTTTATCTGGAGTTTTGTTGCTATATGCAACTCACATCAACACAAGATATGATGCTATTGCCATTGCTGTTACACATCTTCTAACGCTTGGTTTTGTGATACATGCAATGCTAGGAACGCTTTTTCAAATGGTTCCTGTTATCATAGGAGAGGCTTACAAACGTGTTGAATTTTGGGCAACTATGCTTCTTGTCACACTCAATCTTGGCATTATCAGCTTTATATTTTCATTTTTACTATTTACAGTTTTTTTAAATATTTTAGCGGCTGTTTTGCTTCTTGTTTCACTGCTGTTTTTCTCCTTTTACTCTCTTATAACCATTGCTAGGACAAAAGATAAAAATGCTTCTGTAAAGACTATTTTGACTTCACTTCTATTTTTAGTCCTCGGAACAGTTTTAGGTGCTACATCACTTTTACAATATTCAGGGAATTACAACGGTGTATGGCTTGGAGATATTCATCTTAAAGTTATGATTTTTGGATGGGTATTTTTACTTTACAGTGGAGTGATTTATAAAATACTTCCTATGTTTTATGTGGCACGCGAATATCCACTATGGGTAAAAAATGGTTTATATATTGCCATATCTACACTTTTGGTGTTACTTTTTTTAAGTATGCTCTATGAACTGACATTGACTAAAATACTTGCCAATATCCTGCTAGCGACTGTTCTTGGAAGTTTTGCTTTACTCACACTTTTCATACTCAAAAAAAGAAAAAGAGCACGCTCTGATGTCACTGTAAACTTTTTTTATTTTGCCAATGGCAATCTTTTTCTTGGTTGTATTTTATGGATAGCTAGTATTATCTTTGGCTTTAATGTAGACTTTCTTCTTGCCGTAGTATTTGGTTTGGGGTTTGTCTATGCTATTGTCAATGCAATGCTCTATAAAATCATCCCATTTTTAACATGGTTTCATCTTAGTTCAAGTTTTGTTTATGAAGCGGAAATGGGTGAAGTGATGAAGATAAAAAGGATGAAACTTCAGTTTTACATTTTCACAGCGTCTTATACTCTTTTTTTATTATCAGTATTTTTCAGACCACTCATTATCGTAGCATCTTTACTCTTTTTTCTTTCTTCCCTGTACCTCTTTAAAAACATTATAGAAGGATTTTTATATTACAAAAAAATGATCAAAAAAGCGCCGCAATACATCACAGAAAGAACTAGATCCTAAAGCAAAAATCCAATCGCACTAGGAAATACCATCGGAGTTGAACGTCTTGCTCCTCTTGGAGCCGTCGTAATCGGAGGGATTTTAGTAGGTACATTTTTAATTCTAATCTTCATCCCTCTGCTATTTATCTAGAGTGTTAGAGAAGAAGGCACTAAGAAGAAGATCAGTTAAAATATTTGAATATTGTCAAAATTCTCACTACTACTCAGTAGGAATAAAAATTGCTACTCTTGTGCATAAATCTTCAAGGAGTAGACATGAGCCATCTTGAAACAATCCAATATCGCTCGGATATTGACACATCAGACTCTTACATGTACAAAGATGAAATCATTCAAATCATCACAATATTTACAGATACAAATCTTGCACTTGTTGAAGACAAAAGCGGTAATATTGTAGAAATTTCTGTTGATCAACTAGAAAAAATCAACTAAGTCAAAGAGTAAAAACGTTAGAAAGGGAACTAAGCTATGAATATTATCAATATCTATAAACAAAAAATTGTTAACACCAAAAATGAGCTTTATGCGTACGAACTTCTTTTCAAAGATCAATTCAATTATGAAGCTAGTTTTTCTGACAATGTAAAAGGAACTTCACAGCTCATCATAAGTTTGATAACGAGTACAGAGTTAGATCAACTTTTGGGGCAAAAAACTTTAGCTTATATCAACGTAGATGACGCGACTTTGACAAAAGGAATCTTGGATCTTTTAGATAAAGACAGATTTATTTTAAATATACATGAGAACATAAATCTTACAGAAAATGTCATCAATAAAATTGTCCAATACAAAAAAAGAGGGTTTAGATTTTCCATCGATCACTTTGATTCGAGTGCGGACATGATCAGTAAATTTAGTAGAATTTTTAATTACATCGATATCATCAAAATGGATATCGTCCTCTCAGAATATCAAAATTTGCAAAAAGTTGTCAATAAATTTAAAGGTACGAGGATCAAACTCCTAGCACAAAATATCGAATCTAAAGATGATTTTAAAGAGTATCTTGAGATGGGATTTGATCTTTTTCAAGGATATCATATAGATAAACCTGAAAAGATGGAGATCATAGGCTCAAAAGAGCCAGCACAATTTATTATTCTTCAGCTCATCAAAATAATTAAAGAAGATAATACTACTAATGATAAACTCGAATTTTTTATAAAAAAGCAACCAGATCTTTCTTATAAACTTGTCCAGTTTTTCAATAATACACAAAAGCTTAATCTCAAAGTAGAATCTCTGGCGCAAGTCATTACTCTTATGGGAAGAGAGAAGCTATTGCGCTGGTTGCTCGTATATCTTTACTCGGAAGTTTCCACAAATCCTGCTTCAAAAACGATGCTTGAACTTTCCATCAAACGAGCCGAAAGAATGGAAGCAGAAGCAGCGCCAAGAAACAAAGAAAAAGCTTATTTGGCTGGGATGTTTTCACTACTAAGCTCTATTTTTGAAACAGATATAAAAGAATTGATGCACCATATTAATATGGACAGCGATATCACAACTCTTGTCTTAGAAAAAAAAGGGATTTTTGCCGGCAGTCTGATGCGTGCTGAACAAGCCGAAAAAGATTACTTAAAAAAAATAATGCTTGCCAATTTTGACAAACTCTATACTTCAGATCTCATTTACACCCTAGAATACGGCGGTGTAGAGATAAATAAAGATGAGATTTAAGCTTTAATAGTTTCAAAGAACCGATTTGCTATAATTGCGCAATTATATTTTCAAGGAATGAAATGCGCGGTTATAAGATATTTGCTGGTACATCTAGCGTTGAATTTGCAAAAGAGGTGTGCCAGAACTTGGATGTTCCATTGGCAAAAGCAGAAATTAAACGTTTTAGCGATGGTGAGATATCGATTCAGATTGCTGAGAGTGTTCGTGGGCGTGATGTATTTATTATCCAATCAACAGGAGCTCCATCAAACGACAATTTAATGGAACTTTTAATTATGACAGATGCTCTTCGCCGTTCAAGTGCAAGCAGTATTACGGCAGTTGTTCCATATTTCGGATATGCTAGACAAGATAGAAAAGCGGCTCCTCGTGTTCCTATTTCAGCTCGTTTAGTTGCAAACATGTATGAAACTGCCGGCATCGACCGTGTGGTTACTATCGACCTTCATGCAGGTCAAATCCAAGGTTTCTTTGATATTCCAGTTGACAATCTTTATGGTTCTATCATCTTCAAAGAGTACATCAAATCTAAAAACTTACCAAACCCAGTGATTGCTTCTCCAGATATCGGCGGTGTTGCTCGTGCTCGTTACTTCGCTGAAAAAATGGGCTTAGAGATGGTTATCGTCGATAAACGTCGTGAAAAAGCAAATGTTGCTGAAGTTATGAACATCATCGGAGATGTCACAGGTAAAGATGTCATCATGATCGATGATATGGTTGATACTGCAGGAACTATGGTAAAAGCAGCTTCAGCTTTGAAAAAAAATGGCGCTACTTCAGTTATGGCATGTGCGACTCACGCAGTTTTAAGCGGAAAAGCGTATGAAAATATCGACAATGGCGAACTTGATGAACTCATCGTTTCAAATACCCTAGTTTCACAACCGAACAAAAAAATAAAAGTACTCACGGTTGCTCCACTTTTTGCTGAAGTAATTCGTCGTGTTTATCACAATGAAAGTGTCAATTCACTTTTTACATAGAAATGAAAAAATATCCTATATTTAAAGAATAAATATTTATGAAAAACATTAGAAATTTTTCTATTATCGCACATATCGACCATGGAAAAAGTACACTTGCAGACCGTATTATCCAAGAATGTGGCGCTGTAAGTGAACGCGAGATGACAAAACAGATGATGGATACGATGGATATCGAACAAGAACGCGGTATTACCATAAAAGCGCAATCTGTAAGACTTGACTATGTCAAAGATGGTCAGCATTATGTCTTAAATCTCATCGATACTCCAGGCCACGTCGATTTTTCATATGAAGTAAGTAAATCTCTCGCTTCTAGCGATGGTGCTTTACTTATTGTCGATGCCGCACAAGGGGTAGAAGCGCAAACGCTGGCAAATGTTTATATGGCACTTGATCATAACTTAGAGATCATTCCCGTTATCAATAAGATAGACCTTCCAGCGGCCGATCCTGAAAAAGTAGCGCAAGAGATCGAGACGAGTATCGGTATTGATGCTTCAGATGCTCTTTTGGTATCTGCGAAAAGTGGCGTCGGCATTCGTGAACTCCTTGATGCTATCGTTGATCGTGTTCCTGAACCCGCTGGTGATCCAGATGCAACGACTAAAGCGATCATCTATGACTCTTGGTTTGATGCTTATCTTGGTGCACTTGCTCTTGTTCGTGTATTTGATGGCTCAATTAAAAAAGGTCAACTTGTAAAACTTATGATAAGTGGAGAAGATCATCATGTTTTAGATTTGATGTATCCGCATCCGCTCAAACGCCAAAAAACAGAGGCAATAAAAAGTGGAGAGATAGGCATCGTCGTCTTAGGTCTCAAAGATGCTCATGTTATCAAGGTCGGCGATACTATAACGGACGCAAAAAATCCAACAGCTGAACCTGCACTCAAATATGAACCTGCAAAGCCGTTTGTATTTGCAGGACTTTATCCTATAGACACTGACAAGTTCGAAGACCTTCGTGATGCGCTTGATAAACTTAAACTTAACGACAGTTCACTTTCGTATGAGCCGGAGACTTCCGTAGCACTTGGTTTTGGATTTCGTGTTGGATTTTTGGGAATGCTTCACATGGAAGTCGTCAAAGAGCGTTTGGAGCGTGAATTTGATGTTGATCTTATCGCAACAGCACCTTCTGTTGTCTATCATGTATATATGACAAATGGAGAGATGATCCAAGTTCAAAATCCCTCAGAGCTTCCTGAACCAAACTACATCGACCACATTGAAGAGCCTTATGTTAAAGCAACTGTTATAACACCAACTGAATATCTTGGAAATATCATCACTCTTTTGATGTCCAAACGTGGCTCGCAAGATAAAATGAGTTACCTCAATGAAGAGCGTGTTTTACTAGAATACTATCTTCCAATGAATGAAATCGTTGTAGATTTTTATGACAAACTTAAATCTATTTCAAAAGGGTATGCGAGTTTTGATTATGAACCGAGTGATTTTAAAGAAGGTGATCTCGTGAAACTTGATGTTAAAGTTGCCGGAGAAGTGGTAGATGCACTTTCTGTCATTGTTCCACGAACTTCAGCAGATTTCCGCGGACGTATTTTGGTCAAAAATATGAAAGAGATCATTCCTCGTCAGCTTTTTGAAGTAGCTGTTCAAGCTTCTATCGGCAATCGTGTTATCGCTCGTGAAACTGTAAAAAGTATGGGCAAAAATGTAACTGCAAAATGTTACGGTGGAGATATTACTCGTAAACGTAAACTTTTAGAAAAGCAAAAAGCGGGTAAAAAACGTATGAAATCCATTGGTAAAGTCAATCTTCCCCAAGAAGCATTTATGTCAGTTTTGAAAATGGATTAAAATGCGTTGTATGTTGTGTGAGAACTTTTCGCTCACACATATCTGCTCCACATGTAAGCAAACTTTTTTAACTCCCGCCATCCATAAACGTACCATTTTAAACAATATCCAAGTCATCTCTTTTTACAAATACGAAGATATTAAAGATCTTCTTCACACCAAACACACAGATCTTGGTTACTACATCTACTCTATTCTTGCAGAACTCGCATTTAAAAAATTTGCACAAGAGTTTGTTTTTAATGAAAAAGTCGCAATAATCGGTATCGATGATCGTGTAAAAAGTGGCTATTCGCACACTGCTCTTTTAACAAAGGCACTAAAAAGTAAGATACTTACGCCAAAATATGCAAAACTTCGTTCCAATAACAACATCACTTATTCAGGAAAAACTAAAGAATATCGGCTTAATAATCCAAGGAACTTTGTATATAAAGAGTTTCCTGAGAATAATGTTATCTTAGTTGATGATATCATTACAACTGGGTTTACACTAACAGAGGCATGTAACACGCTTACATGTAAAGGTAAAGAGGTCTTGTTTTGTCTTACTCTAGCTGATGCAAGTAAACAATAAGATAAACTTGATACACTAGGACTAAACTATCTTTACTATAATTTGGAATATAGCACTTGACAATGATTGACTCAATTTGCTATAATTACTCTAGATTTCAAAAAAGGAGTCATTTTTAAATATGTCTAATGAAACAATAAATGAAGAATCAACACCAGTAAACGAGGAAGTTGAGACTCAAGATGAAGTGCTAGAAGAGCTTAGTGAAGTTGAGCAGCTTCGGATAGAAAATGCTGAATTAAAAGATAAGTATGCAAGAGTACATGCAGATTTTGATAATATTAAGAAACGTTTAGAGCGTGAGAAATATCAAGCTCTTGAATACGCAAACGAAAAATTTGCAAAAGATTTGATTCCAGTAGCGGATTCACTTTCAATGGCTATTCAAGCGACAAAATCTGAAATAAGTACGCAAGAGTTGCTTAACAAATTGATCGAGGGAATTGAACTCACGATGAAGCAGTTGACAACTACTCTAGAAAAACATGGAGTTACAGCTGTAAGTCATGATGAAGAGTTTGATCCAAATATTCATAATGCAGTTCAAAGAGTTGACAGTGACGAACACGAAAGTGGACAGATCGTCCAAACTTTTCAAACTGGATACAGATACAAAGATAGACCACTTCGCGATGCGATGGTTGTAGTAGCAAATTAATTCAACAATAAAACTAACACATATAAAGATGCGATAGCATCAAACTTCAGTCGCCACAGCGGCGCAAGCGGAGTAAAAGGGACGCGTTCCTTTTACGGACTAATAAATGGAGCGAATTAATTTGCTTCATTTTATGAAATAAAATTAAGGAAATATAATGAGTAAAGTGATTGGTATAGATTTAGGAACAACAAATTCATGTGTAGCAGTTTATGAAGGTGGTGAGGCTAAAATCATCCCAAATAAAGAGGGAAAAAATACGACTCCTTCAGTTGTAGCTTTTACAGATAAAGGTGATGTTTTAGTAGGCGATCCTGCAAAACGTCAAGCAATCACAAACCCAAACAAAACTATCTCTTCGATTAAGAGAATTATGGGTCTTATGATGAATGAAGAGAACGCAAAAGCGGCTCACGATAAAGTAACATATAACATTGTAGACAAAGATGGAATGGCAGCTGTTAATGTAGCTGGTAAAATTTACACGCCTCAAGAGATTTCAGCAAAAATTCTTTCAAAATTAAAAGAAGATGCAGAAGCTTATCTTGGTTCAACTGTAACTGACGCTGTTATTACTGTTCCGGCTTATTTTAATGATGCACAACGTAAAGCGACAAAAGATGCAGGAACTATCGCAGGACTTAATGTTCTTCGTATCATCAACGAGCCTACAGCTTCTGCTCTTGCTTATGGATTAGAGAGTAAAGCTGAAGAAAATGTACTTGTTTATGACCTTGGTGGTGGAACATTTGATGTTACTGTACTAGAAATTAGTGAGGGAACGTTTGAAGTTCTTTCAACTGATGGAAATGCATTTTTAGGTGGCGATGACTTTGACAACAAAATCGTTGATTTCTTAAATGCAGAGTTCAAATCTTCTCATGGAATAGATCTTAAAAATGACAAAATGGCACTTCAAAGATTAAAAGATGCTGCTGAAAATGCTAAAAAAGAGCTTTCAAGCGCAACTGAAACTGAGATTAACCTACCATTTATCACTATGACAGAAGCTGGACCTCAACACTTGGTTCTCAAACTTACTCGTGCGAAGTTTGAAGGTATGATTGAGTCATTAATCACAGAAACGATTGACCATATCAAAACTGCGATGAAAGAGTCAGGTTTAGAAAACAAAGATATCAAAGAGATTATCATGGTTGGTGGTTCTATTCGTGTTCCACTAGCGCAAAAAATGGTATCTGATTTCTTCGGTGGTAAAACACTTAACAAAAGTGTTAACCCTGATGAAGTAGTTGCTGCAGGTGCTGCTATCCAAGGTGGAGTTTTAAGAGGAGATGTTAAAGATGTTCTTCTTCTAGATGTAACTCCTCTTTCTCTTGGAATTGAGACTTTAGGTGGTGTTGCGACTAAAATCATCGAAAAAGGAACAACGATTCCTGTTAAAAAATCTCAAATCTTCTCAACAGCTGAAAATAATCAACCAGCTGTAAGTATCTCAGTTGTTCAAGGTGAGAGAGAGTTTGCAAAAGATAATAAATCTTTAGGATTGTTTGAACTAGGAGATATTCCAGCAGCTCCAAGAGGTGTGCCTCAAATTGAAGTAACTTTTGACATCGATGCAAACGGAATACTCACTGTAAGCTCAACAGACAAAGGTACAGGTAAATCTCAATCAATCACAATTTCTGGAAGTTCGGGACTCAGTGAAGATGAGATAAACAGAATGGTTCAAGATGCTGAAGCGCACAAAGCTGAAGATAAAACAAGAAAAGAGCTTGTAGATCTTAAAAATCAAGCAGATGCACTGATTGCTCAAACTGAAAAAGCTATCTCTGAAAATGGCGATAAAGTTGAAGCAGAAGAAAAAGCAAAAATTGAAGCTGCAATAGCTGATCTCAAAGAGACCCTAAAAGATACAAATGCTACAAAAGAGCAAATCGAAGCTAAAGTAAAAACTCTAACTGAAGTAAGTCATAAAATGGCTGAACAAATGTACAAACAAGAGGGTCAAGGCGAGCCGGCACAAGCTGCTAAAAAGGCTGATGACGATGTTATCGACGCAGAAATAGAGTAATCTATCTGCTAGACAACAGAGCTAAGAAAGCTCTGTTGTCTTATTTTATAAATCCACTGCTAAGCGATAAATCTTTTAAAGCAGTTAGTTCTTTTTAACTACTCAAATTTATCCTCTATAATTGATTTTAAAAATTTCTTATGCGTATGTCTCTTAAAAATATATTCTTTTGCTTTAAAGAGTGTGTCAAACATAATTTCCCATAATAGTGTAAAATTTTTGTCTGTTCTTACTGTACAAAGTTGCTCTTGCATTTCACGCTCAAGCTCTCCTAATATCTTTGCATGTTTTGCATACTGTTTTATTATCTCATACTCTACGCCCACTTTTTTGAATGAATCTACAAGCTTGACGATCATATAATCTTTCTCTGTGAACTCATTTTCGCCCAAAGGGATAATGACTTCATCTTTTAATAAATCGTCTAAAAGCACCCTATTGACTTTGAAATATTTTATAAAATTCTCTTTTGTAAAATATTGCTCATCTTTTGAGACTAAGCTCAAAGTGTTCATCAATGGTGCTATCATAGTAAATGATGTGGCAAAGGATCGATTTTTATTTTGTAAAGCAATCTTTATATCATCATTGGAACTTCCGATATTTGTTTTCATATATTTGATATACTTTATCAGTTCTAAATGCTCATCATTATATCTATGAACATTTGACTTAATTTTTTTTGCTTCTGGCAACATCTCTTCTCGGATGTAATAAAGTATTGTTGATTTTGGTACATTTGTTAGTGAAACTAGCTGTGATATTTTATATTCCATATTTTCTCTTTTTAAAACTTTCATTAAGAATTATACATTATAATGCTAACGTAAAGTAAGACTTAACATTTTTATCATTTAATAAAATCGAGGAATATCAGATGGCGCATATAAAATTACAACAGATGAGTCCGAATATACAAGAGAAAGCAAAACCTATTTTGGAAAAGACTGGGCAACTCGGAGATATATTTAAATTGATCGCTTTAGATGAAAAAATATACTTTGTAACCGATATGAATGTGTTTGGGCTTGGTCTATAACCTATAAAGAATTAACTTCCTTTTTACAACACTAATAAACTTAAAACATAGGAACACCCATGATAAAAGAGATTGTAAAATATCCTAGAACTCCAAGTAAAGAGTTTGGTGCTAGTGTCAGATTTTTTGATGCAAAGCTTTTTGAACTAATCCAAGATCTTAAAGATACAATGAATGCTAACAGTTTAGATGCCCTAGCCGCATTTCAAATCGGTTCTCCTCTAGCCGTTATCATTCTTAAAGATGAAAAAGGAGAGTTTGTTGAGATTATCAACCCTGTTGTAATCAAAAGAGAGGGCAGCATTCAACCAGTCGAAACAACGGCATATTTTCCAGGGCTCAGCGCTACAACTACTAGATATGAAAAGATCAAACTTATGTACAGTGATAGAAATGATACGCAGCAGTTTTTAGAAGCTGATGGTGATCTTGCCGTAACACTTCAAAGAAAAATAGACTATCTTTTTGGTGCAACTTTTCGATTAAGACTATCAAAAGAGGAGGAAGCGGTATTTGATTCTAAACTGGAGTTTGGAACAGATGCCATCACACAAAATGGCTGTCCTACTGTTTTTAAAAGAGATAGAATCCTGCGAGTTATAAAATATCTTTTCGCTATAGGTATAGTTGCTTTGGTAGCGAAATTTTTTCTCTCAGCAGAAAATATCCTACTTCTAAAAATGATGGAAAATTATATTCTACTTAGTATGATTGCGCTCACGGTTGTCTACTTTTTTTACGCTCAGTACGAGGGAAGACAATATAAGCACTGTACTTCTTGCCAGATCGGCAACATCATTGGTACAACACTTATCTTGCTTGTGAGAGTAGGAGTTTTATTTGCTCTGTCTTCTTTTATTCTTTGACGAGAAATAGAACCAAAGGACTACCGCCAAAACAGACATTGAAAGACTCAGCGTCTGTCCAAGCGTGATAGCATTACAGCAGATATACCCTATTTGAATATCCGGCGCTCTAAATATCTCTGCAGTCGCTCTTAAAATTCCATATGCAAAGCCATAAAGAAGTAAAAGTTCTCCATCAAATTTCTTATATCTTCTGTACATGTAAACGATAATAAAGACAACAATTCCTTCCAGAAATGCTTCATAAAGCTGTGAAGGATGACGAAGAACTCCATCTACATAGATTCCCCATGCAACATCAGTCGCACGTCCGACAAGCTCTTGATTTAAAAAGTTTCCAATGCGTCCAAAAACATATCCAAGAGGAACAGCAACAGCAACTAAATCCATAAACTTTCCAAAAGAGTTGCCGGTACGCTTACTAAAGAGATATGCTCCAAGTAAAAATCCAAGAAGTGCTCCATGATAACTCATACCGCGAATTCCGATAAATTCTCCATCTTTAAAAGGATTAAATATCTGCCATGGATGAGAAAGATAATAGCTTGTATCTGGATCATAAAAGAGAATATATCCAAGTCTAGCACCGAGTATCACGCCGATTTCGACATAGATAAAGAAGCTGTCAAGCTCCTCTTTTGTAATCCCAAGATTATCTTTTTTTACAATCCATTTAGCCATATACAAAGAGGTAAGTAAAGCTAAAACATACATCAGTCCATACCAATGAACTGGTACGATTACGTCAAAAGCGATCGGATTAAAATGTTCGTATATATGATTCCAGTATTGCATTATTTCTCCAAGGCTTCAGCTATAAGCTCGATAGGGTTTTTAAACACGACATCCACATCCGCTTGATACATGGAGTTATTTATCTGCATTCTACATGCGCTACACTCTGCACTTACCACTTGCGCACCACTTTGTTTTATCATCGCAGCTTTTGGAACTCCGGCTGCTTTTGCAAAATGATATTTTTCAGTTTGCATCGTCACCCCGCCAAAGCCACAACAAACATTTGGATCACTCATCTCTTTGATAACATAGTTTTGAGAGATAAGTCTGCGTGGTTCTTGGTAAATACCCTGCATTTTTCTTGCATGACAAGGATCGTGATATGTCACAGAGACGTTTTGCTTGCCTTTTGAAGCAAGTAATTCTTTGAGATTCGTATGGTTATCTAGCCACTCTGTCGCCATAAATATTTTTTTAGCAAGTTTATTTCCACGCTCACGCCACTCAGGTTGGTCATGAAAATAATGATCATAATCGATTTTTAACATTGCGCTACATGTAGCCTCGGGAATAATAATAGCCTCAACATCATCGATAAATTTTTCAAAATACTCTATGTTGTATTTTGCCAGATAATCGACCGTATCAAAATCACCCGTAAAATATGCCGGTGCTGAACAGCATTTCTGAGCTTTTGCCAAGAAAGCATCGATCTCTAAATGTTCTAAAATTTTAAGTAAAGAATCCCCTACTTGACGATAATTATAGTTTCCTAAACATCCTATAAAAATAGCAACTTTTCGTTTTCCGCCATTAGAAATATTTTCAGGATGCGCATTTAAAAAAGAGGTTTTGCCCATGCTTGGAAGCAGTCTGTCTTTTTTGATAATAGGCATAGAAAAACGGGGTTCCATCGATTCTATATCTTTACGTATCTTAAATCCGCATGTTTGAAAGACATAACCCATTTTAAAGAGAAGATCCATAGTAAATCTATGACGAAGTAAAAAGAAAAACGCACGTTTAAACCAAGCGATACCAAACTTTTTACGTATATCGTTACGAACTTGTTCTATCACCATATCTGTAGGAAGCGATTTTGGGCAGACATCTGTACAGTTTGTACATAAAAAACAGCTTTCAAATATATCTTTTGCATTTTTATCAAGCTCTAGTTTTCCATCTTGATATGCGCCCAAAAGGTCTATAAAACCACGAGGTGACGTGACCTCATCGGGATTTATATTGTGGATGGTACAAACAGGAATACATTTCCCACATTTTATACATGCGTCAGAAGTTTCTTTAAAATTAAATATATCGTTTGTTTCCATGATTACACCGTTTTAGAAAATGTTTTTTGACTTGTTGCATGTTTTTTCATGTAAGCATCAAAAGGCATCGCTATATTTCTAATCAACAAAGTTCCCGTTTCTGAACAAACGATGTGCTCTTCATCCATCTTTAAAAGTCCATCTTCGGCAAAAGGTTTCAATGCTTCTATTGCATCTGCAAAGTATGTTTTAAAATCAATATTGAACTCTTTTTCAAAACGTTTGATATCAAGTTTGAAGTTACTCATGAGCTCCATGATCACATATTGACGGATCATGTCATCTTCACTCAAAAATACGCCTCTCTCAAATGGAAGCTTTTGCGCGTCAATCGCGGCTTCATACTCATCCATATCTTTAAAATTCTGAGCATAATAATCAACACCCTCACCTATCGAAGTCAAACCGACACCGATCAAATCTGCGCCGCCTTTTGTTGTGTAGCCTTGGAAATTTCTATGCAGCTCACCCTTTTCTATCGCTTTAAACAGCTCATCTTCAGGCTTTGCAAAGTGATCCATTCCTATCATTTTATATCCATGAGAAGTTAAAAAATCTATCGTATACTGCATAATGTGAAGTTTTTCTTCAGGAGTTGGAAGTGTCGTTTCATCGATCTTTCTCATTGTCTTTTTAAGCCATGGAACGTGAGCATAATTAAACACCGCATATCGGTCAGCATCTAAAGTAAGAGAAAGTGCCAAAGTTTCTTTAAATGTCGCAAGGCTTTGATATGGAAGTCCATAGATTAGATCCACATTCACAGAATGCATATTGTATTTTCGAGCCAGTTCCATCGCAGCTTTTGTGATATCATAAGGTTGGACACGGTGCACTGCAATTTGAACCTTCTCATTGAAATCCTGAATTCCAAAACTAACACGATTAAATCCCGCATCACTCATCACCTTCATCTGAGGCTCATCAATATGACGAGGATCTATCTCACAACTGACCTCAGCCCCTTGAATAAAGTTTGGAAAGTGAGATTTGATCATTGTAATAATCTCATCAAGTTGAGGAGCAGAAAAATATGTCGGAGTACCTCCTCCAAAATGAAGCTGAATTACTTCTCTTGACATATCAAGATGACGTGAGAGAATCTCTAACTCACGACGAAGATAATCGATATAGCGTACTTTTTTTTCCTCTTTTGAAGTAAAAACAACATTACAGCCGCAAAAGTAACAAGCATTCCTACAAAATGGAAGATGAAAGTAAAGAGAAAGAGGACGTTTTTCATCCTGTGATTCAAGTTTATTGATATATTCATTATATTTAAAATCATCATTAAACTCTAATGCGGTCGGATAACTTGTGTATCTCGGTCCCGGCTTGGAATATTTTGTAAATTTTGTAAAATCCAGCATAAAAATCCATTCATATAATATAGATGCGATTATGGCGAAACTGTGTTGAATAAGGGATAAAATGTATAAATATTCCTCACATGTAAGCAATATCTAAGATGTAAATTCCCATATATTGTTTACTTTTAACACAAATGTGATAAGTTTATAATAAAATCTTTAAAAAATATCACTTTTTGAGTATACTAGCAAAAGTAAAATTATCACTTTTTCAAATAATATAAATGTAGGACAGAGTATGAAAAACAAGAGAGTTCTTATTGTTGAGGATGACGAAGTTACAGCGATGAATCTCAAAATGTCCTTGGAGAAGCAGGGATATAATGTTGTTGCCGTAGCAGACGATGCTACGAGTGCAAAAAGTAAGATAAAGGTTTATACGCCTGATATCCTCATTATAGATATCTCTCTTCAAGAAAGTGATGATGGGATCAAGCTCGCAGCTTATGTACGTGAACAACAGCTTATGCCTTTCATCTTTTTAACGGCGCACACTGATGATCATATTATAAAAGATGCAAGTATGACAGAGCCTTATGGGTACATCATCAAGCCTTTTGATCCGGCAAACCTACATGTAACCATTCAGATGGCGCTCTACAAATACCATCAAGAAAAAAAGAGAAGTGAAAATCTTGATTTACTCAAAGTTGATAAACTAAACTTAGAAAAACTTCTTTACAATAAAAAACTCTCAGATAAACCAATCGTTCCTTTTGGCGATGGCTATCATCTTGATATCAGTGTTTGTGAAACTTTTTGTAATAATAAAAAAATAAAATTGACAAAAAAAGAAAATGCTTTTATCCGTCTTCTTGTTGCACAGCTTGGGCTTGTTGTAACTTTTGATCAGGCAATCAGCTATGTTTGGGACGAGGATGGTGCTACAGAAAATAGTGTTCGCACGCTAGTATGGAGACTTAGAAGTAAACTCCCAACAGAAATCATCAAAAATGCCTCTGGTATGGGTTACTATATAGAAGATTAAAACTCTTTAATCTTCTGATATAAGCATTCGATATTTCTTGCACACTCCGTGTACGGGTACAAAGTGTTTTCCTCTTTAGCATTTTTTTCCATTTCCTGAGCAAGATTCTGGATCTCTTCAAGTCTAAAATTGGCGCTTGATCCTTTGATAGAATGCGCAAGCTTTGCGATATTGCAGTACTCTTTGTTTTCTATCTCATTTTGAAGTCTTGGCAGTGTTTCATCCATCTTTTTTATATAAATTTTCATCAATGTCTGTAACTGATCATAATCAAGTTGGAGTTCATCTTGAAGACTCTGAAGATCAAAGCTTTTTTCTTCAGGTACATTTTTTGAATTTAAATAAACTTCTAAAACTCGCTCAAGTTCTTTAAGAACAATTGGTTTACCTAAAAAGTCATCAACTCCATGCATCATACTTTTTTCTCTTGCACCCTTGATAACATTTGCTGTAAGCATTGAAATAGGTGTATATGTGAGATGATTCTTCTTCTCATATATTCTGATCTCTTGGGTTGCTTCTAAGCCATTTTGCAATGGCATCTGATCATCCATAAGAATCAAATCATATCTATTGGCATGAAACATTGAAACGGCCTCTTTCCCATTTGAGACCATGTCAAAAGTTATTCCATATTTATCCAAAAGAATCTTCATAAGCTCCTGATTCGCCTCATTATCTTCTGCTACTAAAACGTGCCCATCAAATTTTTGACTCTCTAGAAGTGTTGCAATTCTCTTATTGTATTCTTCGCTCAATCCTAAAGCTTCTAAACTTTTATCTCTTAATTTTGTCAAATATATAGGAAAACAAAGATTGGTAATATTCCTAACTGATTCATAACTTTCATTCATATATTCCATAATTGCAATTGCAGGTCTATTTTCTTGAATAATGGAATATCGCATACTATCATCAAGATCACTGTCCATAAAATAAAATAGATCACAATCACTTTCTTTAATGCTATCAATTAAAACTAACTCTATTCCAATTTGCATATAATATTTTGTAAATATATCCAATTTTCTCTTTTCAGTTTTTTCATTCACAAAAAAAGCAATTTTTTTATCTTTAAGCATCTGACAATCAAGATGTAACATCTCTTTGTTAATGATTTTCACTGGAAGATTCAGTATAAATATACTTCCCGTCCCCAACGTTGAACGTACACTTATATGTCCATCCATTAACTCAGCAAGCTGTTTACAGATAGAAAGACCAAGTCCGGTTCCTCCACTTCTTTTGATGATAGTGCTTTGGGCTTGTGTAAACGCCTCAAATATTTTTGTTATATCCTTTTTTTCTATTCCGATCCCAGAATCTTCAACCGATATTTCAAGAAATCCATCCTTACAATAAGCATTTATCTCAATAGTTCCTTTTACGGGCGTAAATTTGATTGCATTGCTTAAAAAATTTGAGATAATCTGACCAAGTCGTAGTTCATCTGTTAAAATTTCAGAGGGAATAGTTGGATCTATAAAGCTGAGAATGGAAATCTGTTTCTGGCTTGCAGTTGCAACAAAGAGCTCCATAACGCGAGAAAGAGACGCTTCCAAGTTAAACACTTTTGACTCTAATGTAAACTCACCACTTCGAAGTTTAGAAAAGTCCAAAATATCATTGATAATATAGAGTAAATTTTCTCCGCTGTTATAGATAATGTCCAAATAGTTTTTATGCTTAATTGAGATATTTTCACCTTGCATTAATGACACAAAACCAAGAATTGCATTGAGCGGTGTACGTATTTCGTGAGACATATTAGATAAAAAATAATCTTTCGCCTTATCTGCTTCTATCGCTTTTTGTCTTGCATCAATAAGCTTTGTCACTTCATAGCCTATGGCCATATACTCTTTATTTCCGCTAAAAGGATCTACAATGGGAATAATGGTTGTATCTATGTAAACATAGCCTCCATTTTTACGCTTATTTTTTATCGTTCCAACAAAAATATTATTTGATAAAATAGTTGTCCACATTTTTTTAAAGAAGTTTTTTGACATATCTTCATGGCGCATAACACTATGGTTTCTTCCTATGAGTTCAACTTCTCTATATCCGCACAGATCAACAAATTTATCATTTACATATGTTATGAAACCCTCACTATCAGTCTTTGAAACTAATGCACTTTCATTGAGAGCATAGATATACTGTTCTAAAAGCTCAACATTTTTACCTATTTCTATATCTTTTTCATAAATAGTCTGTGAATATATTTCTAGAACTTTTGAAAAATTTCTATCAAAAACATAGGTAATTGCTTTAAAAAGATCTTTTGAATTTATCTCTATATCATATGTGTATTCAACCATTGAAAGTTTAAAATGACTACAGATAATAAAAAGTTCTTTGGCGCTTACATTGCGATCTTTTAGATAACGTAAAAGATCCTCAATTACAGGGCAAGCTCCAAGCTCAAGAATTCCGTTGATCACACCCATAAAATAATCAAAAACATTGTTCGCGTACACTTCGAAAATTTCTTTATTTATTCCATGACGGCGAAGAATATTTTGTGGTTCTTCATATTGCATCCATTTTTGGATAACAGAGAATTTTCCTTTTTCTAAAACAGTGATATTTGATTTTAAATTTAAAAGTTCATCCATAAAAAACCGCCCAATAAGATACTAATTTATTATTATACAAAAGTTAACGATTAAAGAAATGATTATAAGGATTTTTAGAAGATTGAAATCGGGGAAATCCCGACTTCGAAGGTTTTAGTGGCTTTTGCCAACAACAATTATCATCTTGATATTGATAATAACAAAACGGATAAACTGCCAGATAACACATGTACGCATTGAACGTGCAAATTTGCCTGGGATCATTGTGAGAGTCATTTTATCATCTTTTTGAAAATTCAACTCTTCAGGTACTACTTTCTTTTCCATATTCTCTCCTTAATTATTATTCTGGAATTAACGTCCAGCCTGGATTTAACTTCGCTTTATACATAAATAAATAATGAAGGACATGTTTTATCCAGTGACCAGCAAGACCAATTTCGCCGAATGTATAATCTGTATCACGGCCAGTTCCCGGGTATTTTTCAAAATCTGGAACAACAGGATAAACTGTCATCGCAGCAGCAGTACCAGTAAAAATACCTTTACCTGCTGATGCAACACACGCCGCACCCATCTCAGCCATAGAAGCTTCATGTAAATGTGCTTTATCACCTTTATTGATGAGATCACAAATGCTGTGAGCTACTGCTTTACCGATAATACCTGATGGCATACCTGTACGTGGAGGAGTTGGATTAATAGGAGTTCCATTTGGTGAACTCATCGGTCTTGAAATAGCATGTGGTGGAGCAAACGCGATACCTGCTGCAAACATATTTTTGTATGCAGAACTTTGGTATGTACGAGGCCAGTCACTAGCTTTCCACTCAGCATATGGTTTTGGAGTATAATCAGCATCAACTTTCATAAAACCATTTGGAGCAAATACAGTTGCAGTGATATCTTCACCAGTTTTGTTATACGCTTTTAAGCCTACACCGGCAAATGGAGGAATAAGCATAGAAAAATCAAAATCTTCTTCGCCCATAGATCCATCAAGAAGTTCATAATGAGCTTTTCCAGCTTCAACTTTGTTTACGTGTGCACCAATCAACCAGTCAACACCACGTTCAGCAAAGAGAGACTCGGCAAAAAGTTTAGAACTCACAACATATCCGCCAACTTTCATATGAAGTCCGCCCATACCAAAATCACCTAAGAATGATTCATTAGAGATCCACTTCATATCTGCCATATCACGTACGCCAGCTTTTCTTAGTTCATGTTCAATGTTGAAGATGTACTCAAACGCCGCACCTTGACATGTACACATACCGTGACCTGTACCGATTAAGAATTTTTGGCGTTCTCCTTTTTTCATTTTCTCAATAGATTTTTGAAATTCATCATTTGCATGAGCAGCGTGATCTGCAGTACAAACAGAAACAGTAAACTCACCCAAACCATTCGCATCACCAAGCCCTGGTGTTGCTGCAAAGTTTAGTTTTGGACCTGTCGCATTTATTAAATAATCATATTCAATATTTTCTGTTTGACCTGCTTTTTCTTTTTCAGTGTATTCGATTGTAACAAACGGCTTATTTGAACTTTCATTACCTTCTGGATTGATGGAAACAGCTTTTGCTTGCTTAAATCCTATGCCAGCTTTTTTATATACCGGTGCTAAATCAAAAGTAACTTCTTCTTTAGTCATTTGACCAACGCCAACCCAGATGTTAGATGGAATCCAGTTCCACTTAGAATTTGGTGTAACAACAATAACTTCGTGTTGTGAACCCAACCATTTTGCAGCGAAGGTCGCTGCCGTATGACCTGAAACTCCTCCACCAAGAACGACTAATCTTGCCATGCTTACTCCTCAATTAAATAATATAACGAAAAACCACAATAACTTACAAGATGAAAACCCTGCGGTAATATTATAATGTCTTATCATTGTAGTGATGTTTTTCAAAAACAAAGCTTAAGTTTTTTAAAAAATTATCCTAATTTGTTGGTTTGTTTCATTTATTATCTAAAATTTTTGAAATAATCTCATAAGTGTTATTTGAAAGATTTTCTGTCTGAATAACTCTTTTTAGTTGAACTTGCATCACATTTTTGTGATTTTTATCTAATTTCTTATAAATTTTGAATGCTCCGGCCAAGCCTGAAGCTATCTGAGCATTCATCTTATCTATCTCTATTACTTTATCCGCTATATATTTATATCCGCTTCCATCAGCTGCATGAAAATAACTATAGTTTCTTGTAAATCCATATATCAAAGCGCGTACAAGATTCGGGACTTTTTCATCATACACTTCATCTCGCTCAGATGCCAAAACACGAGAAAGGACATCATCTCTTTTTGCCGTTGAGATAATAGTAAAATATTTATTCATAATTAAAAGATCGTGTTTATATCTTTCATAAAAATCTTTAAGAGCTCTTTGCGCACTTTTAGAGTAAAAATTTTCTAATAACGAAAGCGCCACGACTTTATCATTCATCGTAATCGAAGAAAAATATTGTTCGTTGCAAAGAAGCTCTCCATCTTCATCTTTGAGAGATGCCAGATAAAATAAAGCTCGATTTTTAAGCGCTCTTTTTCCCATAGATTCTGACGATAAAGAATTATCTTCAATATTATGATATATTTTATAAAGTTTTAAAAACTGCTCTTTATATTCTTTTGCTATGTGCTTTGTAAGTGTTTCTTTCGTATCACACATCTGCTCGAAATCAACAATCTCTCTTGTTTGCATAAGATTTGCGATACTTGGAAGTTCTAAAAGCTGTGCTTTGTATAGAGTGTCGATATCAGAATCAAGGAGTTCTTGAAATGAGCTAACATATTCCTCATTGATAGTATCGCTATCCATCATCTCACCCAGAGTTTGCAGAGCAAATTTTTGCGCGGCTTCATATCTATTGAAACTGTCATTTTCATATTGCATTAAAAACGGATAATCTTGGGTTTCACAGATAACTTTTATCGGTGCACTAAAACCTCGGTTGAGTGAGAGTTTTGGTTTACATAGCAAGTTTTCAAATCTAAAAGTTTCTACCTCATCTTTGATAATCAACGTCTGTTCTTGTAAAAACTCACCATTCTCAGAAAAGAGTGCTACTTTAAACGGATACATAAATGGCTGTTGTTCTTTATCCTCTACTGTGCTTGGAATAATTTGCTTACATGTAAGCATTAAAATACCGCTTTCAAAACTCTCACTTACCTGTAAAGATGGAGTTCCTGATTGATGGTACCATCTTTTAAACTGGCTCAAATCACCAGCATAGTTTTGTTCCATCGCCCAGAAAAAGTCATCTACACGAACCGCTTTGCCATCAAAGGTATCAAAGTAAAGTTGCATCGCCTTTTTATAATTTTCTTCGCCGAGTAGCGTGTGATACATTCCTATCACCTCAGCACCTTTTTCATAAACCGTTGCTGTGTAAAAATTATTCATAGAGATGTATGAATCTGGTTGAATAGGATGAGAAGTCGGGCCAGCGTCTTCTACAAACTGGCGTTCGCGAAGTGATTTGACATTATCTATGCGCGTTACATCCGCGGAGTTCATATCCGCGCTAAAAGTCTGATCTCGATAAACTGTCAAACCCTCTTTAAGTGTAAGCTGAAACCAGTCTCTACATGTAATACGATTTCCCGTCCAATTATGAAAATATTCATGCGCAATAACGCTCTCGATGCCCATATAATTTTGATCCGTCGCACTTTCTTTATCGGCTAAAACATAAGTGGAATTAAAAATATTGAGCCCTTTATTTTCCATCGCTCCCATATTAAAGCTATCAACGGCAACGATATTATAAATATCAAGATCGTATTCTCTTGTATATTTTTCTTCATCCCAACTCATCGCTTTTTTCAAAGATTCCATCGCATGAAAACATTTTGCTTCATTACCTTTATCGCAGTAAATATTAAGCTCTATTTCACGCGCACTCATCGTCGTAAAACTCTCAGTAATATTTCCAAGATCTCCAGCAACTAAGGCAAAGAGATAGGAAGGTTTTGCAAAAGGATCTTCCCATACACAAAAATGGCGATTGTCTTTAAGCTCACCGCACTCTTTTTTATTGCCATTACTCAGTAGCATCGGATACTTTTTATCGGCGATTACTTTTGTTGTGTACTTTGCCATCACATCGGGACGATCTAAAAAATAAGTTATGCGACGAAAGCCTTCAGGCTCATTTTGTGTACAAAACATTCCGTTAGATTTATATAAACCCTCAAGTTCTGTGTTTTTATGCGGATAGACTTTAGTTTTGATCTGCAATGTAAACGATGGTGACACATTGTAAAGAGTTAGACTTTCTTCATCTATTTTATACATATCATCTGGCACGTTTTTTTCGTTACATGTAAGCTCTAAAAGCTCTAAACCAACACCGTGAAGTCTTAACTCATGAATATCATCACATAATTGTAAAATCTTCATACTATTTGTCACAACGGTGTACTCTTCATAAATATCAAACTCTAAATAACACTCTGTAATCGTAAAATCTGGTGCTCTATAATCTTTTAAAAAAATAGCTTTGTGCTTGCTCATACTGTTTCCTCATTTTGTTTATTCTGATTTCTTGCTTTATTTACAGATCGCGTCCATAAAAAATTAATCACATAATATAAGAGTGATGATATTACTAACGAATAAAATGCCGTTCCCACATAAAGTGGTACAAAGATATGTTCCAAATTTGTAATAAACCATTCTGCTCCCATATGTGCAGGTTGGATCATATGCATACCTAAAAACAATGCTCCAGTTTTATACTCAATATAATAAATAATAGGTATCGTAAACGGATTGGCTACCCATACCATCGTAAGTGCGATTGGCACATTAAATCTCGCAAACGGCATCAAAGCGATAACGGCGAGCATATGCCCTGGCATTGGAATCAGTCCTAGAAACATACCAATAAACATCGCGCGAGCTACATTTCTTCTTGTTGTGGAAAGATAAGATCTTGGAATATTGTACTTTTGAATGAAATTATCTAGCTTTTCATTTGAACGTTTCTTTTTAAAAAAATCTCTAATCATTCTCATCTTTCATTGAATATCTTTCTTTATGCACAGAAAACTTCCATAAATAGTTTACTGCGTAATACACAATTGCAGGCACTGTCAAAGAATAAAACAGGGTGCCGACATACAAGGGAATAAATATATTTTTCAAATTGGCGCTAAACCATTCCACACTCATCACAACCGGTTCAATCTGTGTTTGTAAAAAAAAACTTCCTGTGAGATATTCTATATAATACATCGCAGGCATTGTAATAGGATTGCTCAGCCAAACCATAGAAAATGCGATAGGTACATTAAACTTTGCAAAAGGCATCATTGCAAGAACTGCAAGCATTTGCATCGGCATAGGAATAAAGGCTATAAAAAGCCCAATAAAAAGCCCTTTTGTTATATTTTTTCTATTTGTTGAAAGATAGGCTCTTGGAATATTGTATTTATCAATGAACTGGTCGAGCTTACCGCCAGTACTCTTTTTTTTAAAAAACTTTCTCACCATAAAATACGCCTAGTCCTAAATATCACTACTATTATAGCAATTAAAATGCTAAAATTATGCCACTAAAAGGATTAACTAATGTCATTTGAAAAAATTGGTCTCATAAAGCCTATCCGTGATGCTATCAGCGAGCTTGGCTATACAGAGCCAACCCCAATTCAGGATAGAACCATAGGATTGGTACTTGCTAAAAAAGATGTCTTTGCAACGGCTCAGACAGGAACTGGAAAGACGGCTGCTTTTATGCTGCCTATCATCCAAAGACTCAGAGACAACAAACCACTCGCACCAAAAGCTGTACGCGTCGTAGTCATGACGCCAACGCGTGAACTTGCAATGCAAATAGAAGAAGAGACGAGAAAATATTTAAAATATATGAATAGTTCTGTTGCTCTCCTTGTGGGTGGAAAAAGTTTAGAAGCGCAAGAAAGATTACTCGAAAACGGTATCGATATCTTAATCGCAACTCCAGGAAGACTCAGAGAACACATCATCAATCAAAGTATAGATCTCAAACATCTTGAAATTTTTGTTATCGATGAAGCGGATAGAATGCTAGATATGGGCTTTGTCACAGATATCAGACTCATTCATGCAGAACTTCAAAAACGTCATCAGACACTTCTATTTTCAGCAACTTATACAGATAAGGTGAGAAAACTCTCCCGTTTAGTTTTAAGAAAGCCTGAGTTTGTGGAAACAGCCAGACAAAATAAAACTATCGACGCCATCAATCAACACATTTATCTTGTAGATGCTGATAGAAAAGCCGCACTTTTATCTTATCTCATCGGTTCAAAAAACTATCAACAGGTTTTGGTGTTTACAAAAACGAAAAAAAGTGCTGATGCTTTAGTCGAAGAACTCAAACTCGATGGACTCAAAGCCGAAGTGATTCACGGAGATAAAACACTCGCACAAAGAAATAAAACTCTGACAAAATTCAAGAAAAAAGAGTTACATGTTCTTGTCGCTACAGATATCGCTTCTCGCGGAATAGATATCGAACAGCTTCCACAAGTTATCAACTATGAGCTTCCAACTGTTGCTGAGGATTATGTTCACAGAGTTGGGAGAACAGGTCGTGCTGGACATGATGGAGAGGCTATAACGCTACTTGATATCAATGACAGAGAACAGATGAAAGTGATTGAGAGACTCATACATGTAAAGATTCCAAGATCTGAAATTGAGGGTTTTGAGGTGGATATCACCAAAAAAGCTACTTATGATGATATCAAATCAAATCGTCCTAAAAAAGTGTATCCAAAGCCAAGCGTAACTAGAACTGCTGGAGAAAAAAGTGGCACGCCAAGGGCGCCTCAAAAGAAAAATGCTCGCGTAGGAAAAAAAAGAAAAACAACTAAAAGGTCTGGAAAATAATGGAATTTAAATTAAATGATGATTATATAGAGCTTTATAAACTCATAAAAGTTTTAGGGCTTGTTGATAGTGGCGCAGATGCAAAACAAATTGTTGCAGATGGCCATGTCAGAAGAAATGGTGAAGTAGAACTTAGAAAAAGAGCAAAAATCATCAAAGGTGAAACTATTGAGATCGCAGAAGTTACTATAAAAGTTATCTAACTTTTATAGTAACACAGAACTTATAACACCAATAAGTCCTCCAAACACTCCTCCCCAAACTACAAGCCAGCCAAGATGCTCTTTTATGATTCGCTCAACCATTTCTTTAACCATCACCGGTGTAATTTCTACTAATCTTGTATCAATCACTTTTTCTATAGAATCAAGCATATCTTGACTCAGCGTCGAACTGTGAAGATGTATTTTCATCGTATTGTTAAAACTTTCAGATTGCACAATATCACAGATAGCTATTTTCATTTTTTTGCTAAATGGTTCTCTTAAACCTTCTAGTACCTTTGCTCCACCAAACATGCCAAGCATTCCGCCAAACGAAGACTCAAGCACCGTTTTTGTAAGCACATCATAAGCGGGAGAAAAATCTGTATCTTCGATAATAGGAACAAGATCGAGTCTCTTTTCTTCTTTGGCAAAGAAACTCTCTAGCTGATCTTTTGTAAAAAATTCACTCATCATCAGATTTTTTATACTTGCTTTAAACTCTTCAAATCTTGCAGTTATAACACCTGAACCATACAAAAATGGTACTTTTTCAAAAAGCATGTACACAGCTAGCTGATTTGTAACAGCGCCTGAGAGCGCAAAAAGGCCAGCATATAAAAAATATTTTGAGAATTCCTCAGGAAGTATAAAAGAGACCCCCACCAAAATAGCAGATAAAAGATTTGTTATAAAGGATTTATTGAACATAAGATGCCCTTACATGTAAGTTATTTTTTTGGAGAAAAAGGTACTAAAGCACTTCCCCAAGTAAGTCCGCCACCAAAAGCATCAAGAAGCATCATCTCTCCTGCTTGAAGTCGCCCACTTTCGTAGATATCATTGATAGCCATCGGGATTGAAGCTCCAGAAGTATTACCAAATTTTGCAACAGTCAAAACAACTTGTTCATCTTTCATATCTAAAGCATCACCTACAGCTTTGATAATACGGTAATTTGCTTGATGTGGTACGAAATGCTTTATACTCTCAGCTGATACATTGTTTGTCGCAAGGATCTCTTTCACATCATTCGTAAGCGTTCTAACAGCTACTTTGAAAGTCTCATTCCCTTTCATCTGCATAAAGGCACCAGTTGCTTCTGCAGTCAAACTGTCATGCGCAGAACCTGATCCACCGTTTGGCGTCATCAAAAGCTCAGCATAAGAGCCATCACTTCCTGTATGTATATCAACTATAGCTTCGTTTTTATCTGTAGTTGCACTTATTATAGCAGCGCCTGCTCCATCACCAAAGAGAATACATGTCGCTCTGTCAGTATAATCAGTGATCTTACTTAATCTCTCAGCACCAATAATCAATACATTTTTTTTGATACCTGACTCTACAAAAGCTTTTGCAACATTTAGTGCATAGATAAATCCGGTACATGCCGCAGAAATGTCAAAAGACATTACATTACCAATCCCTAATTTATCTGTAATAATTGTAGCAGTAGAGGGCATACATAAATAATCAGGAGAAATCGTTGCACAAACAACTAAATCGATCTCACTTTTATCGATACCTGAACGCTCAATTGCAAGAGCAGCAGCTTTGACACCCATATCACTGGTTGTTTCATTTTCAGCTGCAATATGACGCTCTTTTATACCAGTACGTTTTGTAATCCACTCATCGGTCGTATCCACCATCTTTGCCAAATCTTCATTTGTCAAAATTTTCTCTGGTACATAAGCACCTATTGAGCGGAATGCTGCATACATTATTGTTCCTTTACTTTCATCGCTTCTAGGCGGTCTTCAATATGTTGATTTACACCTGTGTCAATATATCTTAAAGCTTGAAAAATAGCATTTTGTATAGCTTTTGGATTACTCTTACCATGACTTACAATTGCACAACCATTCAAGCCAATAAGTGGAGCTCCACCTATTTCAGCATAATCAATCTCTTTTTTGAGAAGTTTAAAAACTTTTCTCATCAAAAGTGCCCCAGTTATGGCAACAGGAGATTTACGTATATAATCTTTTATAAGAAGACTAATAGTGGAAGCGACACCTTCTGATGTTTTAAGAACCAAATTTCCAACAAAGCCGTCGCATGTGATAACATGGCAACTTCCATTAAAAATATCGCTTCCTTCTACGTTTCCCTTAAAACCTTTATAGCCCTTTAGGAGCTTAAAAGCTTCTTTTGTAAGTTCATTGCCTTTAGAATCTTCTTCGCCATTGGCTAAAAGACCAATACTTGGTTCAGAAATTTTAAGCATATCTTCGGCATAACATCCACCCATTACAGCGAATTGAACTAGATGTTCAGCTTTAGAATCAACGTTTGCACCAACATCAAGAAGCACAGAACGACGTCCAACTTTTGTTGGCATCAAAGTTACAAGAGCAGGTCTTAAAACATGCTTCAGTCTTCCAAGACGCATTGTAGCAACTGTCATAGTTGCCCCACTATGTCCAGCAGACACAACCCCTTGCGCTTCGCCATTTTTCACAAGCTCAACAGCTTTGTAAATACTACTCTCTTTTCGTTTTAGAGCGTCTGTAGCAGCATCATGCATGCTTATCACATCATCCGCTTCCACGATTGAAACCTTATCTTTATATCCCTTAGGTAATAAAGATAAAATTTCATCTTTTTTACCAACTAAAATAGGATGAAATTTCTTCATCTTTAAAGCAAGTATAACTCCAGCAATAATTGGTTCGGGACCGAAGTCCCCTCCCATTGCATCAATAGCAATTTTAACCATTGATTATTTATACTCACCAGTAGTTGGGTTAACGTGGTGTGGTAATCTGTAAGTTCCATCAACATCTTTTACAGGACGTTTCAAACTAATTTTATAGTGTGTTCTACGTTTCGCAGAACGTGAATGTGATACGCGTCTCTTAGGTACTGCCATTTTTAATTCCTTTCTTCTTGTTTACAATTTTCACAGCTATAATAGCCACTTTTTATCAATTCAATTTCAGAGTTTAACAACTCTTCTAAATCGATATTTCCCTCAAATGATTCGACTACATCATACTCTTCGTTAACGCTACTATAAACACCATTGCTTATCAGAAAACTTACATCTTCATCAAGCGGCAGTATAAAAGTCTCTGCACAAAGGTAACAATCTAAATCAATTGACCCGCTAATGGTAGCTTCCAAAAGTACAAGATTTTCACCATCGTACTTCAAACTACCTTTAAAAACAATATTATTGGACTCAATACTGAAATCCAATGGTGTTGGTGTAACTTTTCTAAAATTAACTATCATTAGCTAAATTAAGAAATCTCTTTTTCTGCGAAGAAAAATGCTATTTCTACTGCTGCATTTTCCACAGAATCGCTTCCGTGAACTGCGTTTGCATCAATATTCTCTGCGAAATCAGCACGAATAGTTCCTGCCTCAGCTTCTTTAGGATTTGTAGCTCCCATAAGATCACGATTTTTTTGCATCGCGTCTTCACCTTCTAGTACAGACACAACAACTGGTCCACTTATCATAAAATCTACAAGATCATTGAAGAATGGGCGCTCTGAGTGAACAGCATAAAAAGTTTCAGCATCTTGACGAGAAAGTTGAAATTTTCTAGTTGCAGCTATTTTGAGGCCATTGCTTTCAAAACGATCTAAAATTTTACCGATAACACCTTTTGCTACTGCATCAGGTTTGATGATAGATAATGTACGTTCCATCAGTACTCCTAGTATATATAAAAAATAGAGTGGGATTGTACCAAAATAAAAGTATATTTTTGATTAAATTTTAAATTTTGAGTTTATCTAAGAAGTTTTTTAGTAAAAAAGAAGCATTGCAAGTGCCAAAAGGCACACTGCAAGGTATTTAAAATTAGTCTACAATGTTCTCGCGGTTTTTACGAGCATCAGCACTAACATCTTCACGGAAAGGCATTTCAGCATCTGCATCTTCCATTACGTAGTTTTTACCATCTACGTAGTTACCAGCAGAATAGAAATCTTTGTGAGCTGAATCAAATGGCATATCCCAAGTGATACAACCTTCAGTTGGACATGCAGTAGCACATGCAGGCTCATCATGATGACCAACACATTCTACACATTTATCTGGATAAACATAATAAAGTTCTTCACCCGTTGGGTTATCATCCTCATCTACAATCGCTTCTACTGGACATTCGTCTATACACGCACCACAATTTATACAAGTGTCATTGATTATTACTGCCATGTTTTCTCCTATTTTTAATTAAGTAACTATAGACAAAACTATTTTAAATCAAGATAAAATGATAAGATTATTATAAAAAACATAACAATAAGTTACACTTTCATTTGATGTGAAAATAGTTCAATTATACATTACAAAGATTTACGTGTAAGCCTTTAATTGCTTACATGTAAACCTACTATATTGAAAGATATTTCTTAATATCTTCTACTCTGTCAGTTTTTTCCCATGGAAAATCAACATCTTCTCTACCGAAGTGTCCATATGCTGCCGTCTTACGATAAATTGGACGAAGTAAATCTAACGAAGTTATGATTCCCTTAGGGGAAAGATCAAAAAGATCTGCAATACATTGCTCAATTTTATCTTCAGAAACGGTTCCTGTCCCATGCGTATTTACCATAATAGAAACTGGCTTAACGACTCCAATAGCATAAGCAACTTGAATAGTCACGCGCTCACAAGCACCAGCAGCAACCAAGTTTTTCGCAACATGTCTAGCCGCATAAGCAGCACTTCTGTCTACTTTCGTAGGATCTTTACCGCTGAATGCACCGCCGCCATGTGGACATGCTCCACCATAAGTATCAACGATAATTTTACGTCCTGTTAAGCCTGCATCACCTTGCGGTCCACCGATTACAAACTTTCCAGTAGGATTGATATGATACACAATATCTTTGCTTATCAAGTGAGCTGGTATAACTTTTTTAATAACTTCATTTATCATGTCTTCATGAATTTTTTCTTGAGACACATCCGGTGCATGTTGAGTAGAGATAACTATTGTTTCTACTGAAACTGGTTTATCATCTATATACTTAACACTTATTTGTGCTTTACCATCTGGACGTAAATATGGAACCGTTCCATCTTTGCGCACTTGAGCTAAACGCTCCGTTAAACGGTGCGCAAGGTGGATAGGCAAAGGCATAAGGACATCAGTTTCACGACATGCATATCCAAACATCAAGCCTTGATCCCCAGCACCTATTTCACCATCTTCTTGATCAACACCCTGATTAATATCAGAAGATTGCTCACCTATTCCATTAAGCACGGCAGCAGAGCGATAATCAAAGCCATACGTTGCATCTGTATAACCTATTTCCTGAACTACTTTACGTACTATCTCCTGCATAGGAGCATATGCCGTTGTTTTTAATTCGCCTGCAATTACACAAAAACCATTCGATACCAATATTTCACACGCAACATGTGCTTTTGGATCATGTTCAATAATATAATCCAGAATTGCGTCACTGATCTGATCTGCCATCTTATCAGGGTGCCCTTCTGTTACAGACTCCGAGGTAAAAATATACTCTTTCGTCATCGATTTCCTTTATTGAGATACAAGGTCAAGCCTCGTAAGTCGTGGGAATTATATCTAAAGGATATTTAAAAAAAAACTATTATTTTAAAACCAATAATCTATTTAATAAAGATTAGATAGAATTTGACCATAAATAAAATTAAAAGGAAAATATATGTTAGTAACTAAAAAAGCTCCAGATTTTACTGCAACAGCAGTATTGGCAGACGGATCGATATCAGAAGATTTTAATTTGATGAAAAACTTAGGCTCTAAGGGTGCGGTTCTTTTCTTCTATCCACTAGACTTTACATTTGTATGTCCATCAGAAATCATTGCATTTTCTCACAGAATTGACGACTTTACTAGTCGTGGCATCAATGTTATAGGTGTTTCTGTTGATAGTCAATTTTCACACTTTGCATGGAGAGAAACTCCAGTTGAAAAAGGTGGAATTGGCAGAGTGAAATACCCACTTGTTGCGGATTTAAGTAAACAAATCTCAAGAGATTATGATGTACTTTTTGGTGAATCAGTTGCACTTCGCGGATCATTCTTGATCGACGCAGATGGTACAGTTCGTCATGCAGTTATCAACGATCTTCCACTTGGCCGCAACATCGATGAAATGATTCGTATGGTTGATACTATGCTTTTCACAAATGAGCATGGTGAAGTTTGTCCAGCTGGTTGGGTAAAAGGAGATGAAGGTATGAAAGCTTCAACTTCTGGTGTTGCTGAATATCTTGCAAAACATGAAAACGACTTATAGTCTTCAAATCATTATAAACTAAGAGTTTACTCTCTTGGTTTATCTCCTTGTGTAAATTCCACAGCCTTTTTATTTATAAACACTAATTCTCTCCAACTTTTTTTAGGTTTTATTAAGATCAATCTTTTTACAGATGTAGCACGTGAAAGTGCAACATAAAACTGAGATGGCGCAAATATCTCATTCGTTTCAATGATTAGATCTTTTATACTCATACCTTGAGATTTGTGAATTGTTATAGCAAAAGCTAAAACTATCGGATATTGGTAAATAGAAAACAGTCTTTTTTCAACGCTCTCTATTCTACCTTCTATCACTTGTTCAACCCAGATTTCTTTGTGCTGCGCAACTTGTTCTAACTTGATAATTGTAGAGTCATTTTTTTGTACATAGACATAACTTTCATCAATATTTACAACCAAACCTCTTTCTCCATTAAAATAGTTCCAAGAATTTTTTGTAAAAAGTATAGGGACACCAACTTTTAGTTCTAGTTTTTCAATAATTCTAGAATCATTCATAAAACGATCTATTTGTGGGTCAGTCACAGACTTATCATGCACTATTACCTCACTTTTTTTTATATATAGATCACTATCGATATAGGAAAGTTGTCTTTTATTATGAGCTAATGCACTATTATTTTTTCCAAAAAGCAGGGTGAAATTTTTTAAGTCTTCAGAAAAAGGGGTAACAAAACTATCTAGAAGCTCCATACTAACACTATCTAAAATACCAAATCTAATGTTATTGAGTAAAGATATAAATTGACTCTCTTCTACTCTATGATTTGTCGTTAATTCAATAGTCAAAAATGAACATTGATTCCATCCATCAGATTCAAAAGCAAAATCGACAGTTGTAGATCCTTTCAAGACAGGAGGAAGTTGTAAAAAATCACCCACAACTAAAATAATACCTTTATACTCTGCTTGAGAGAACCTATATAAAATAAGATCAAATAAAGAGGAGCTAATCATAGATATTTCATCAATGATTATTAAACTAATAGAAGAAAGAATATTCTTTAATTTTTTAGTGATTTTTATTTTAGCTGATTGCTCCAATTCTGAGATATTGTTATATATACCTAAGTCAAAGAAACTGTGTACAGTTTGTCCATTGATCAAAGTAGCAGCCATTCCTGTAGAAGCAAGTTTTGCTACCTTTTTACAATCTAACTCAAACAGATCAATAATTTCATTTACCAAGGTCGTTTTACCGGTACCCGCCCCGCCAGTTAAGAAAATATTCTGATTATTGCTAAGATGATTGAAGAGTAAATTTTTCAACTATTTTCTTTACATGTAGATAAGTCATTTTAGCATAATAGATAGAGTAAATAAGTTTAATAAGCATTTAAAAGTAAAAGTATTGATTGATTAAAAAATGAGGATTAAAAGTAAGTAAGTAAAGGGATTGTAGTTATTATTATTGTAAAAATCCGATGAACTAGGCGGCGACCTACGTTTCCACACCTGAAAGATGCAGTATT
>JBBRBK010000015.1:0-34808 GCA_038205935.1 Campylobacterales bacterium | reverse complement strand
AAACATGAGGATTCAATTCCACAGAATTTGTCGCTACACCATTTGAATCTGTATGAACAAGACTTACTTGTTGTCTGATTGTATGATTAGGGATCTGTAAAAGTGGACATGTCAAAGAGAGCTCAATACCGTATGCACCTGTTCCATCAAGTGAATCTGTTTTTTGGTAACCACCAAGGGCAGCAACAGCAAATGAAGGTGTATAAGAGCTATTCATTGCTGGTAAAAATTGTACACCGTCTGCTAAGAGTGTTGTTCCAAGAAGTGTGCTAAAAGCAGTTACCGTTAGAATTTGTTTGATCATTTTGTATCCTTTTGTAGAGTTATTTATAAGCATATACTACAATAAAATCAAGAATACAAGCTTTTTTTCTAGCCTAGTGTTTGATATTTATGTTTCAACACTGCCTTGTATTCCTTATAAATATCCTCGGGTGTTTTATTTTTAAACATTTTGAACATTTGGCGAGCAAAATTAAGAGAATAATCAACTCTCTGCCCTGCATCATTTTCAAAGACAGTTTCCAATACTTGATACATCTTTTCATAAATATCAGGATTTTCAACGCTTAATCTCTCAAGATTTTCTTGTACCTGAATCAAAGTTGCATCATTAAACTCGCCACGTTCTTGTATTGTTTTTCGTTTTACTACGTACTCTCGTAAATCTTTACGATTACGGATATAGTCTATAAATATTTCGATAAGCATCTTTCTTCCTTATGTCGATTTTAAAATATTGTATCTATGAAACAAAGCAATAGTGTAGCATATACCACTAATGTTGATGAAATTGTTTTTGTAAAGATATCTGAAAATAGCGTTCTTTTGCATCGGCAAAATATTCGATTGTTCCATGCAAAGAGTCCTCTACAATCTGTTTAGCAAAGTAAAGACCATATCCGTGTCCTACTCCCTGTTTTGTTGTGTTCCCTGGTTTAAAAAGAAAAGGCAAAATTTTCTCATCAACACCTTCGCCCATATCATAGACTCTTACATACACATGATCTTCATTTTGCGATGCTTTGATAGTTATTTTTTTCTCCCTTACATGCGAAGTGCCCCGCGGGTGTGAAGTTCCTTCTGAAAGTAAACTAGTTTGAGATGCTTCACAAGCATTTGTTAAAAGAATGCTCAATATATGGATAAACTCACTCTTTATAGTTTCAACACTAAGATTCTCATCACAGAAGAGCTCAACATAAATATCTTTTTCCATCATTGCACTTTTGAGTATTAAAAGAGTACTTTCGATAAGATATTTTATTTTTACCTCTTTTATCTTACCGCTATGATCATAATACTCAGATACGCCATCAAGTGTTTTTGCCAAATGTGTAATCACTTGCTCATTTACATCAAGCATTTTGGGTAATACCTCATACTCTTTTTCATCAAGAAGTCTTTCCATCTTCATAAAAGATGTAGAAAGAGAGTTCAACGGTTGACGTATTTGATGTGTAATAAAGGCTATCATACTGCCTAGTTTCGCCATTTTTGATTTTTCCAAAAGAAGGCGATATTGTTTTTTATTCTCTATTTTTAAAAGTTTTATCTCTGTGATATCAGTAACTGTCGATACAACACCTTTAATTTTTTCATCTACAAAATAAGGCTTATAGATAACTTTTAAAAAGTATCTTCCATCTGGAAGTTCAAACCACTCATTATAAGTAACACTCTCTCCAAGAAGTGCTTTATCAAAATACTTTTTTAATTTCTGGAATACTTCTTCGCCAAGCATCTCCCATATTTTTTTACCCACAACCTCATTTTTTGATTTTTGAAATGTATCTAAATACGCCTGATTTACGGATAGGTATGTATATGTATGATTAATAAATGCTATCTTATCAGAAGTATAGTTGAGTAGGATATTTTCATAAGAGTCATTTATTTTAGTGTTCAAGTCTATACCCTTGTCCATAAACTGTTTGGATACAACCATGAGGTATTTTTTTACGTAAACGGCTAAGTAGTAACTTGAGGGCATTGGAGTTATCTACATTTTCATACCCAAGGATATCTTCTAAGAATTGTGTACGGAGGGTGGTATTTTTATTTTTTATAAACTCTTCCAACAAAACTATCTCCTTATATGTAAGCGCTATCTTTACTAGATCATTGACAATGATCTTATTCAAATAATCATAATAACTTGTCGAGGAAAAATAAAAGAGCTCTGGTATAGTCGTTTCAAAATGTTTTTGAACTGTTTGTAAAAGGACTTGAAAATTCGTTTTGGTAATTGGTTTTACTAAATAAGAAAGTAGTTGAAGATTTATAGCCTGCATCAAATAGTGTTGATGAGTAAAGGAAGTCATAATCACTATAGGCGTATGAATATCTTTTTGACGAATCTTTTCCACTAAAGCCAAACCATTTATCTCTGGCATCTCAATATCAGTAATAATAATATCAGGCTTACATGTAAGGTAAGTTTCATATGCTTCTTTGCCATCAAAACAACTCACTACTTTTTTAAAAAACTTCTGAAACATATAGCTCAAATTTTCATTACTTACTTTGTCGTCTTCTACTATTAGGACAGATTTATTAAAAAAAATTGTGTACATGTAAGCCACTTTAAGTAAAGATTAATAATATTGACATCATTTTAACATAATGTTTGTTTAAACTTATAGATATTTTTTGACGAAAATAAACAAATTAAAAGTGTCAACTGGGAGGGTGTGGATATGGCGGAAATAAAATTTTTGGAATCTGAGATTATCGTTTCTAAAACGGATACAAGTGGCAAGATCACTTATGGAAATGACCTGTTCTTAAAGTTGGCCGGATATGATGAAAAAGAGATCCTACATAAACCTCACAATATCGTAAGACATCCAGATATGCCTCGTATTATTTTTAAACTCTTATGGGAGTATATAAAAAATGGCAAAGAGATTTATGCGTATGTTGTAAACAGATCAAAAAATAATGATTACTACTGGGTTTTAGCGAATGTAACTCCGTCATACGACAGTAACGGAAAAGTTGTCGGATACTACTCTGTACGAAGAAAACCAACAGATCATGCGCTTAGTATCATTAAACCTCTCTACCAAAAACTTCTCTCTGCAGAAAAAAGTGGCGGAATAGAAGCTTCACAGCAAATGATTAATGAGCTTTTAGCAGGAGGACGTTATGACCAATTCATCTTATCTATCTAAAGTATTATTTTTAGGATACACGCTTATTGCCATTTATGCAGTAGGTTATGTCGCTGATTTTTTCGTGAGTGGTTTTAGTATCGTAAACACTATTATGCTTATCATCTTCATCGGTGCCGCTTTCTTATTTAATAGTTATGCTGCAGGTTTACGACGCTGTATGAGCAAATCGATAGACGTTTTAAAAGAAGCAGCGAAGGGTAACTTAGAGATGCGTGCTACGGAAATTACAGATAGCGGAGATGCGGGAATCATCTGTCATCTTGTAAACAATCTGCTCGATCAGATGGAAACATTCATGCGCGAGATGGGAACATCTGTGGGATATGCAAGTGAACATGAGTTTTTTAGAAAGTTTGATGGTGTAGGTCTTACTCCGGCTTTTGCTCAAGCGGGAGAAAAAGTCAATCTCAGTATTCAGGCAATGAAAGAAAGCTATATGGCGCAACTGAGAGTTCAGTTAAACTCAGACCTCAGCAGTATCAATAAAAATAATGAACAGCTTCAATCTCTAGAAGTAAGCTTTGGTTCAAATGCCCAAAGACTTGGAAAGATATCCGAAGTAGTGCAAGCCTCTACACAAATGAGTATCCAAAGAGCGCAAGAATCTCAAGATGTAGGAGAAAAGCTCTTAGGTCTTAATGAGCTGCTCGACGCGAATGCAAACTCCACTCAAGCACTTGAAAATAGAGCAAAAGAGATCACTGAGGTCATCAATCTTATCAGCGATATTTCAGACCAAACAAATCTATTGGCTCTCAATGCCGCTATCGAAGCTGCGCGCGCAGGTGAACATGGACGAGGATTTGCCGTCGTTGCAGATGAAGTCAGAAAACTAGCCGAGAGAACTCAAAAAGCAACGCAAGAGATAAAAGCAACAGTTCAAGTCTTACAACAAGAGAGTATGGAGATGAGTTCGAGTGCGGAATCCATGCGTGATGTTGTCCATGAATTTAGTGATCTCATGAGTACATTTAGTGAAAGTATGTCTCAACTTCGCGATACAAATGAGAGTATTGATAAAGATATTCGAGGAATTCAAAGCAGAATTTTTGTCAATCTTATTATGATCGATCATATTCTCTTTAAAACCAATGCATATACCTCTATCAATCTCGGTAGAAAAGTAGGGACTTTCGGCGATCATCATAATTGTCGTTTAGGTAAATGGTATGCAGATGATGGCAAAAAACTCTTTGGTCACACATCAAGCTATAAAGCGATGGACAAACCACATGCTATCGTTCATAACAATGTTATAGAAGCTGTTAAATGCGTCGAAGGCGAAGATACTTGCCTTGTAAACAAAGATATAATCATAAAAGATTTCATTGCGATGGAAGAGGCGAGTGAAGAGCTTTTTACGTTAGCTGAACGTATGATCGATGAGCTTTCTTAAATTTTAAAACAAGCACTCTAGGCATATATTTATATGGCTAGAGTCTGATATTTTGCTTTTTAATCTCAAGTTTGTCATATAACTTTAACATCTGTTTATACTCATTATGTAGAGTCGTATCAACAAGCAACTCTTTTTTATCTCTTACATGTAAAGCTTTTTGTAGATTCTCTTTACCAAAAACGTTTTTTAAAGCTTCACTATACTCTTCGTAGTTAACTCCCTCATTCTCCATTGTGATAAGTTCTGCAAGAATTTGCCCAATCTTGTTTTCACTATACGCAAGAATTTCAAGAGCCTCTTGAGTGTTGCCTAGCATCAGATACATCTGCGCTTTGAGCTCGGCCATAGTAAAACTATGCTCAAAGATAACGCCTATATATTTGTCTACATGTAAGGAATCATCCAGCGATTCTATCGCATCAAGGATATTTTCTGCATCATTCACATTCATATCTAAAACCATATGACGTATAAGTTTTCCGCTGTTTTTATTGTTGTATATGAGATCTTCCATCGGGTACACTTCTGAAACTCCGGGAATAACCATCTGACAAGAGTAAAATCCAAGATAATCATACTCTCGTATATAAAGCTCTTTATCCAACTCTTCCAAGATACTTAAAAGATAGTTATACTCATCTTCACAGCCATCGCCGCTATATCTCCACTCAGCATACTCAAAACTTTTTTTAGAACTCAAAAATCCAAATCCAAGTTTGCCATTTGAATCTACAAAATGGGACTCAAGATTAAAACTGCTCTCAACTCGGCTCATATCAAAAGTTGGTGTCTCAAAACTATCTAAACCATTAAGAGTGCGCCCTTGCATCAGTTCTGTCATCGTTCGCTCTAGTGAGACTTGCAAAATAGGATGCGCGCCAAAAGAGACAAAAAGTGAGGAGTTTTTTGGGTTTATCAGCGAGATAGCCGTCACAGGAAATTGTCCACCCATCGAGGCATCTAAAACTTCTATTATATAACCAAGATCACGAAGTGCTTGAACATCACTCTGAAGTTTCTCAAAACTTTGAATTAGCTCATCGGGAAAACTTGGAAGTGCATAGCCATTTTTTATAATGTCTAACTTTGCATAGCGCTCATAAATCTCACTAAGAGCTTGAACTTGAGCCTCTTTTGGGCTATTTCCAGTCGCTAAACCGTTGCTTACATAAAGATTGCTCAAAATATTTTGCGGAATATACACTTTCTCTTGAGTAGAATTTTTTATAAAAGGGAGACAAAGAATCTTATCTGTATAGTCACTGTTAAAATCAACGAGATCTTCACCACTCAATTCTCCATTTGGATCATAAAGTTCTAAAAGCTCTTCCTCAATATAATCCTCACTAAAATCAAACGCAACTTCATCGGGATACTGTGTTCTCTTTGGAAGATAAAAATCTATAAAAAAGTTATTTGTTTGAAGTCTTTCTATGTATTCACCCAAAGCGCTTGCCACAGAAGCGTCTGCTTGAATCCCTTTTCCATTAGAATAGATATGACGAGGAGCCTCTGCAGAAGTCAGATTTACTGAATAACAATGAGTAAGAGGATGCAACTGCTCTTGAAACATCACTTCACATCCGACATCCGTTAGAACAGCTCTCATTTTTTGTATCGACTCTTCTAATGGCGCAGTTTTTGAAAGCAGATTCATCTATTTTGACCCTTTTTTGTGCAAGTATACAGTTAAATAATGAAATATGTTTGCAATGTAATAAATAAAATGATACAATATTTGCGATGAAAGATGAGGTTCGAATTCATCTGAAGACCTTTCCTCGACTTAGACTCCTTTTCAATTTAGTAATTTACTATTATGAAATGTATTTTTCCCACTAGAGGTACAAAGATGGCAGAATTGCTAAACGGAACAGTTAAATGGTTCAATGAAGAAAAAGGTTATGGATTTATCCAACAAAACAACGGTGGTGCAGATTTATTTGTTCACTTCCGTCAAGTAAACAGAGCAGGTCCTGGTCGTGTTTCTTTATCAGAAGGCCAAGCGGTTACTTTTGAAGTAGGCGAAGGTCAAAAAGGTCCTCAAGCGGAAAACGTTACTGCAATGTAATTTTTATGCATAGGTTTTTACACCTATGCATCCTCCTCCCACAAAACACTCATTCCATATTCTTGATCTAAAATCACCCACTTAAAATACTCTTTTTTCGCATTTGCACTATAAAGTCTTACTTTTACCTGTTCCTCTTTTAAAAGTGTTCGTATCTCGTTTTCACCTATCGCTTTTTTGTTCCATCGTCTAAGCTGATTTTGAAATATTCGAAAGCTACATGTAGAATCAGGTGTAAGTTCAGCAAAATCACCTTCAAAATGCCAATGCGCATTTGAGCAAGCATAAAGTTTAACTGGTTTGCCATCTACTTGGATAGCGCGCACTTCGATTCTTCCATCATCACAATAGGGACATTTTCCAAGCAACCTCGACACCAAAATCCTTTTTTTTGTTTAGTGTAACATTAAGTATTTTAAATTTACAAAAATATTTCAAAATGCCATCAACTCTAAAAGGGTATAATTCGCTTACTTTTATAAAACACTTTACATGTAAGGATTCCAAATGGGACAAACCATTACTGAAAAAATATTCTCTGCACATGTCGGCCATAACGTTCATGCCGGCGAAATCATCCGTTGTGACATCGATATGGTTATCGGAAATGATATTACAACACCTATTTCTATCAAAGCTTTTGAAGATATTGGTGCTACACAACTTGCAAATCCGGATGGATTTTCTATTGTACTTGATCACTTTATCCCTGCAAAAGATATAGCAAGCGCAAATCAAGCTCGTATAAGCCGTGATTTTGCAAAAAAATATGATCTCAAAAACTTTTTTGATGAAAAAGATATGGGAATCGAGCATGCACTTTTGCCAGAGAAGGGCTTAATCGTTCCAGGTGACGTCATCATTGGTGCAGATTCACATACATGTACGCACGGTGCGCTTGGTGCATTTTCAACTGGTATGGGTTCTACCGACTTGGCATTTGCTATGGTCACTGGCAATAACTGGTTTAAAGTTCCAGAATCTATCAAAGTAATTTTAAATGGCAAACCTGGTAAATATACTACTGGAAAAGATATTATCTTAGAAATTATCCGTATGATTGGTGTGGATGGTGCACTTTATCAAACTTTAGAGTTTACTGGAAGCACGATCGAGCATTTAAGTATGGATGACAGATTTTCTATGTGTAATATGGCGATCGAAGCTGGTGCAAAAAGCGGAATCGTTGCGTATGATGATATTACAAAAGAGTTTTTAGCAGATAAACCTCTTGCGCGCACGCCAAAAATCTTTTATTCTGATGCCGACGCTGTTTATACAAAAATATTAGAAATAGATGTTGCTTCCCTTGATCCAGTAATCGCATATCCATTTTTACCATCAAATGGGCACAGTGTTGTTAAAGCACAAGCTGATCATATCAAGATAGATCAAGCGTTTATTGGAAGCTGTACAAATGGAAGACTGAGCGATCTTAAAGTCGCAGCTGAAATACTAGAGGGCAAAAGAGTGCATCAAGATGTACGTCTTATCATCACGCCAGGAACGCAAAAGATTCTTCGTGAAGCTACTAAACGTGGCTATATCGATATTCTTATCGATGCAGGCGGTGTTGTAAGTAATCCGACTTGTGGCGCATGTCTTGGCGGATATATGGGAATTTTAGGAGATAATGAAGTTGCAGTTTCTACAACGAACCGCAATTTCGTCGGTCGTATGGGAAGCAGAAGCTCTAAAGTTTACTTAGCAAACTCAGCAGTTGCAGCAGCGTCGGCGGTCACCGGATATATCACAGACCCAAGATAACACAAACTAATTATTTTTATTAACTAGTTTTTTAATAAAAATCAGCTAAATCATAGAATAATTACTCCCAAGGTAACTTGGAGAAAAAAGGATACACAATGAAAAAATTACTACTCATTCCCGCACTTTTAGCATCTTCTTTGCTATTAGCACAAGACTACAACTATGAGATTACACCAGTTGCTGGTTATAACATAGCAGAAGGAAACCTCAACCTTTCTAATCAAGGTATTTATGGTGCAGAATTCCAAATGAATAACCTTGGAATGCCAGTAAGCCCTGAGTTGTCAGTACTTTACTCAAATCCTGATTTTAAACCAAGTGGTAACAGTATGACAAATGTTTATCGTATCGCTTTAAATGGTGTTTATGAGTTTAACAAAGTTTCATTTTTAACTCCATTTGCAAAAGCTGGTCTTGGTTATGAAACTATGAGTGAGCACCAAGAAGCAAGAACAGGTAACGTTGATTCTGCATTTTTTGATGCTGGTGTTGGTGCAAAAATGCCAATTACAAAAAACATCGCACTTAAACTTGAAGCGGTTTATATGCTGAAACCAAATGACACAAGATGGGATAACAATTTAGCTCTTCTTGCTGGTATCAATATCGCATTTGGAGAAAAAGCTCAACCTGTTACAGCTCCAGCGCCTGAGCCAGTTGTTGAAGAAAAACCAGCTCCAGCACCTGCGCCAGTTGTTGAAGAAAAACCTGTTGTAGCAGAAGCTGCTATTGTAGCAGTTGATGGCGATGATGATAATGACGGTGTTAAAAACTCTATTGATAAATGTCCAAATACTCCAGCTGGTGCAAAAGTTGATCAAGATGGTTGTCCAGTTCTTGTAAACCTACATGCAAACTTTAAATTTGACTCAGCTAAAATTGAGCCAGAAGCAGACGCACGTATTACAGAATTTGCAGATTTTATGAAACTATACCCTGCATACAATGCAGAAATCACTGGTTATACTGATAGTATTGGTAAGCCAGCATATAACCAAAAACTTTCTGAAGCGCGTGCAAAAGCTGTAAAAGTTGACCTTGAGAAACAAGGGATTGACGCTAAAAGAGTTACAGCATCTGGAAAAGGTGAAGCTAACGCTATCGCATCTAACAAAACTGCCGAAGGTCGTGCAGAAAACAGACGCATCGAAGCTACTTTAACTAAATAATGTTCCAAATTCCATGCGTTATCTTTGCCGGCGGGAAAAGCTCCCGCATGGGAGAAGATAAAGCACTTTTGCCCTTTGCGGGCAAACCCTCACTAACACAGTTTCAATATGAACGCTTACAAAAATTATTTCAAAATGTATATATTTCCTGTAAAGATTCAAAAAAATTTGATTTTCTCACTGAAAATAAAGATGCAATTTTTATAGAAGATATAAATACAGAAAATATTTACGCTCCGACATCTGGTTTTGTAACTATCTTTAACCGCTTACATGTAAACGAAATATTTGTTTTAAGTGTTGATACTCCTTTTGTAGACGAAGCAGAAATAAGTAAAATTTTAAAGCACAAAGATCAGGGCTTTGACGCCATCATCGCAAAAACACCCCATAGCCTCCATCCTATGTGCGGACTATATAACAGAAGTTTGCATGTAGCTTTTTCAAATATGCTTCAAACCAATCAACATAAACTTACACAACTACTCCAAAGCTCTAATACTTTTTTTGTAGAATTTGAAAATGAATCTAATTTTTTAAATCTCAACAATCCATCAGAGTATCAAGAAGCAGTTCTAAGATTTCAACAAGAACACGATATTAATAAATAATCTATCTTAGTTTGGTATAATCAAGGGTTATTATTTACCTTTATACTAAACAAGAGAGTTTCATGAATTTAACACACTTAGATGAAAAAGACCGCCCAAAGATGGTGGATGTATCTGAAAAAAGTCAGACTACAAGAGTCGCTATAGCAAGCGGAATGATACAGATGAGCCAAGATGCCTTCGATGCCATAGTAAGCGAAAAGACAAAAAAAGGTCCAGTACTACAAACTGCCGTCATCGCCGCAATCATGGGAACAAAAAAAACAAGTGAGCTTATTCCAATGTGCCATCCTTTAAATCTTAGTGGCATCAACTGTGACGTTGAAGAACTACCAGAACTTCCAGGATTTAAACTTATTCTCACTGCAAAACTTACAGGTCAAACAGGTGTTGAAATGGAAGCACTTACAGGTGTGAGCATCGGACTTTTAACCATATATGATATGGTAAAAGCCATAGACAAAGGGATGATCATTAAAAACATTCAGCTTGAATCCAAAGAAGGAGGAAAAAGTGGAAATTATAAACGAAAATAAAGAAAAATTGGTTCTTGAATATCCTTGCAGCTGGTGTTATAAAGTAATCGGTAATCATAAAGATGAGATTCATCTTGCCGTCAAAGAGGTAATTTTGGAAAAGCCACACACTTTAAAGCTTTCAAATGCAAGTAAAACTGGAAAATATGTGAGTATGAATCTTGATCTTATTATCACCAATGAAGATGAAAGAACATTTATATATGAAGCACTAAAAAATCATCAAAATATAAAAATGGTTTTATAAAGGAGATATGATGAACATAGAGGAATTTGAACGAGATCTAAAGAACAGCTACAAAAGCATTCCAGCCTCTTCAATCGAGGAAAAAATTAAAAAACTTCTTGAGCATATTGAAGAAGAATGGAATATAGATCCAAAAAAATTGACATTGCATGAACTCAAAATTCTTAGTGCAACTGTCATCGACAGTGAAACATTAACTCTTCACGATGAAGTTGAAGAACTTTTGGCTAAAAAAGAGCAACTTAATAGACGCATAGACAAAACATCACATGAACTTCAAAATGCAAAATACGTTCTTTTTGATAAGATCGAAGAAGCCCTTGTAGAAGCTCCAGAACAAACAATATCTAAGCTTCATCAGATAAAACTTCAGTCCGTTGATCTTTTTGATATGTTAAATGAAATGGTAGAATCAGCCATCATTACAGCCTTAGAAAAAAACAACCAAGATATAGATGAAACTGTCGAAGAGGTTATAAAAGAGCTTACTTATGAAACTATCAATGAGGGAGCACTCAACAGTATCAGGATTCGAAAAATTCTCTCCAGTATCCTCCAAACGGCAGTAAATGTTTCAGAAGCAACTCCAAATCAGGCAAATTCTATCCTCAAATCAACAATGCGAGGTACGAAAACTGGTCTTGTCAAATCAATATCTAAATTTCAACAACAACTTCTTTATATGCCTGATGAAATAAAGGCTATCTTACTGAGTGATTATGATCACACTTTTGATGAACTGATTCATACGGATATGATCTTTACACAAGTGGTAAACAATATTGGACATGCAAACTCTGCACAAACTAAACAAATACTCGATGATGTCTCAAACAGTATGAAATATGATTTAGAAGAGCTGGTGCATATCTCAAAAGAAACTGTTGATATTATGAAAGATAAGTATCAAGCAGTGAAAAAAGATGCCCTTCAAAGAGGGACAAAGGTATTGAGATCAGAAAAAGCTCAAGAAGCAAAACGTATGGGAATAGAAGCTTGGGGTATAGCAAGAACAGCCCTTGAAAACGCCATTAAATCAGCTAAAAACGCGATGGATAAAAAAGACGAAAAATAAGATTAAGTTATTTCATATCTTTTTTTCCTATAATGTGTTTGGATTTAAAATTTAAAAGGAGTAATCTATGATGTTACACCCAGCTACCGTTCATTTTGCAATGGTTCTTCCACTAGTTGCCTCAGTTTTTGGTGTTGTGTATCTTTTCACAAGAACAGAGGGAATGTCAAAAATCTCATCTCGTGCTACACTTATCGCTGCGCTTGCTGTTATTGGCGTATGGTATACAGGTACGCATGCAGGTCCGCTTATATATGACTATCTCAGCCCAGCTGGTCAGAGTGAACTTAAAGAACATAAGCAGTTAGGAACATACTTGGCAATAGCGATGGGAATTATTGCTTTATTAAAACTCATTGGATGCAAAACCAAAAAATTTGCCCTCGAAGCTCTTGCGGTCGTCTTACTCTTAGGTGCAACTGGAGCCATGTTTCTTCAAGGGAAAGATGGAGGCGAGATTGTATATACTTATGGGCAGCCATTTCAAATGCAGCAAGTCACAACCTATTTAGATAACAGTGATGATTTACAAATGGCAGATGATGCAGATGCGGCAGTAGCTCTTGTTAAAAAACAAGTCTCAACTATCACTGAGACAACACCTGCAAAAATTGAAAAAGCGCAAACAGTTAAAAAAGATAGTGAATAATTTCACTATCTTTTTAATAGTATCAGAAAGATAAACATGGAAAAAATAGAATTAGAAAATAAAAAAAATGTCTCCATTCAAATGCAGGAAACTCTCCAAAAAGAACTTGATAAGTACATCCAAGATCCAGCAAGCTTTTCAAGCTACTTGGAAACTATGGACAAAATAGATCATTGGTTAAAAAAAGGTGAAGAAAAATGAAAATAGTAAATTCTAAACTTTATGAGGAACAACTCAAATCAATTCTGGACTCTTTCTTTGATAATGATATAAAAGGCGCAAAGAGTTTTAAACTCTACCTTGATACGATAATCTTAAATATGCCAACAAAAGTAGCAAAATATAAGAAGTCACTATATTTTGATGATGAAAATATTAAAGATATTGAACACCAAGGTTTTACAATACCTTTTTATCATGATATTATTAAAGATACTTATGTAATTCTTGGAATCACAACTAATACGAATCATAACTTATGAAAAAAAATTAAGATTCGTGCCTTCACTTAAAAATAAACATCCATTTGTGTGATTTTGTAACAAAACAGTCGCTACACTATAAAATTAATCATATAAACCTTCAAATTATTGTATCATTTCTTGTGATATATTTGTGATATTTACAAAACAGTTACCTAATCGTGCAATAATATTGTGTGTCAATCTATGGCTTAGCTGATTTAGTGATCACTACTAAATATATATTGGTTATATCTATAAAGCTTATAAAGGAAGAAAAATGAATGATAATAATTCTCAAAAAAATCTAGAATCTTCGTCTAATGACACACACAACACATTAGCAAGAAGAGATTTTTTTAGAAAATCTGCAGCTTTGTCTGCTACTGCTTTAGCTGGTACAAGTCTTTTTGCAGGCACAAAGGCAATGGCGGACGATCCAGCTATTACAAACCATGTGCCATGGGGAATCAAATTTGGTGATCCTGTCACCAAAAATCTTTATGGCATGCCATCAGAATATGAACACAACAATACAAGAAGAAATGCTGAACTGCTCTCTTCTGGTAACTTCTATGCATCAATTGCAATGTGTCCTATTCAAGAATCAGAAGGAATTATTACACCAAATGGTTTATTTTTCTCAAGATCTCACGGCGGTACTGCTCAAGTCAACCCAAATGAGTACCGTTTAATGATTCACGGTCTTGTAGATAAACCATTAGTTCTTACTCTTGATCAACTTAAACGTTATCCAAGTGTTAGCCGCATTCACTTTATCGAATGTCCTGCAAACGGTGGACCAGAGTGGAGAGGACCACAATTCAACTCTGTTCAGTTTGCAAAAGGGATGATGAGTTGTGCGGAATGGACTGGTGTTTATATTAAAACTATTCTTAAAGACTTAGGTCTTAAACCAACTGCTAAATGGATGCTTGCAGAGGGTTCAGATAACTCAGAGATGGGAAGAACTGTACCAATAGACAAAGTACTCGATGATGCAATGATTGTATGGGGACAAAACGGTGAAGCTCTTCGCCCTGAACAAGGATATCCTGTTCGTCTCGTACTTCCAGGTTGGGAAGGAAATTTATGTGTTAAATGGCTTAAACGTCTAGAATTTTCTGATGAGCCTTTTTATGCAAAAGAAGAAACTGCAAAATATACTGCTCTTAAACCAGATGGTAAAGCAGTACAGCATTTCTATGCAAATGAAGTTAACTCTATTATCACTTCTCCATGTCCAGAAAAACCATGGACTGACCTTAAAAAAGGTGATATGGTTGAGATCGAAGGTCTTGCTTGGAGTGGATATGGCACTATTACAGGTGTTGATATTACATTTGATGGCTGTAAGAACTGGACTCCTACAAAACTTAAAGGTCTTGTTCTTCCAAAAGCTTGGACAAGATTTAGTTTTATGTACAAATATGAAGGTAAACCTCTCATTATAGGAAGCCGTGCTATGGATGATGCTGGACGTATGCAACCGACAATAGAAGAAGAAGTTTCTGTTATGGGTGTAGAATCAGTTTATCATAGAAATAGTATCGCTACATGGGAAGTCACAGAAAAAGGGGAGGTTCACAATGTTCAAATTAGATCGTAAATCACTGGTATCAATTTCATTAATTGCGGCAGTGTCTATTGGACTAACAGCATGTGTCGGCGGTGATGCTTCTCCAGATGGAATTGGTGCTGTTTCCTCAACGGGTGCATCGCATTCATATGCAACTGGTCCAGATGCAGGAAAACTTGTTGTTGATGGTGGTGTTACATATCCTGTAAGCAACAACAAATCTGGTGTTTATTATGTAAATTCTGACACGCAAAATGGAGGGTACACTTACGGACGCACTCCAACAAAAAATGAGTTGGATGCATGGGCTACATCTGTAACACCATATGCTCCACCACCAGAGGGACATGGAAATGTTCAAGATGGTGCGGACTTATATGATGCTAAGTGTGGTATGTGTCACGGAGATTTTGGTTCAGGTGGTGGCGGATATCCGTCTCTAGCAAAAGGCAATGCTTATGTTGGGCAAAAATCATTGACTAACCAAAGAACTACTGATACCGCTGATGGTCCAAATCGTGTATTTGGAACATACTGGCCACAAGCAAGTACTATGTGGTGGTACATCAAAGAGGGTATGCCTCATCCAGCTCCAAAAAGCTTAACTGATGATCAAGTTTATGCATTGGTTGCTTATATACTTAATATCAATGAAATGAAAATTGATGGTGAGTTAGTTGGAGATGATTATGATTTAGATAGAGCGAAGTTCTTAAAGATCGTAATGCCAAATAAAGATGGTTTCGTACCTAAAATTGATGGCCCACAAGGTCAAGATAATGCGCGTGCATACTTTAATGATCCAAAAAATATTGGTGCAAAAACTGTTAGCGAACGTTGTATGACAGATTGTATTAAAGGTGAAACTAAGGTAACTCGTATTAAAGTTGAAACGAAAGATTTCTTACCGCCTTTATCTACAGTAAGAGATTTACCAGTAGTAGAGAAAAAAGCGGGTTCAAATGATGCTGCTAAAGCGTCATACGAGGGAACTTGTAAGATGTGTCACGGCGCTGATGGCATGGGTGCTCCTGTGGTTGGAAACAAAAAAGCATGGGCTACGGTAACGGCTAAAGGTATGGACGTAGTGTATGGTAATGCAATAAACGGTCTTAACGGCATGCCTCCAAAAGGCGGAGCAGATCTAGCGGATTCAGATCTTAAAGCAGTTGTTGATTATATGATCAACATGAGCAAGTAATTTAAATAAAAAGGAAATAGAATGCAAAGAAGAAAATTTTTAAGTTTAGGTGCACTAGCAGCGGCAGCTACAATGGTTCCAGCGAGTTTAAGTGCTCTTGATTTTAGAGCAACAAAACCTGATGTATGGACATCTAAATCAGTAAATGATGGAATAGCGAAACTATTCGGTAAAGTACCAACTCCTAGTGATGCTATTAAATTAACTATCCCAAAAGTTGCAAGTAATGGTGGTCAAATCCCAGTTGATATCGCTACTGATATCCCTGCAAAAACTGTAGCATTGTTTCAAGATGCAAATCCAGAAAGTGCTATCATGGTATGGAATGTTGTTGAGGGTAGTGTAGTTGATTACTCATTAAAAATCAAAATGAAAAAAAGCGGAAGCATGACAGTTGTAGTTGAAGGTAAAGATGGAAAACTTTACTCAACAACTAAATCTCTTGACGTTGCACTAGGTGGTTGTGAAGGCTGATTTAGCCTTTACAACATACAAAAAACAAAATAATTAAAGGATATTTATGAAAATCAAAGCAAAATTAAAAGGCGATCTTGTTGAAGCTAAAGTTATGATCAAACATGACATGTTAACTTACGATCAAGCAAAAGCAAAAACTGGTAAAAGCGAAGATGCAAACTTTATTGTACATATTGAAGCAACAGTAAATGGTAAAGCGGTTTTTGACGCTTCTACAAGTCAGTTCCTTTCTAAAAACCCAATCGTTGGTTTTAGCTTTAAAGGTAAAGCTGGAGACAATCTTGTTGTAAACACTGTTGACCTTAAAGGCAACAAAGATACAGAAACACAAGCAATCAGATAATCTAAAGAGGGAATATTCCCTCTTTGATCTGCAATACAAATATAGAGGATTGTTATATGAAAATATTAAGATCTCTCTTTCTCCTCCTTACCTTACAAATATTGTCATTTTCTGCAGAAATAAATCTTGATAAGCTCATAGATACAGCGACAAAAGAACATAAACATCTTTTCGTTTATTTACATTGGAAAGATTGTGTTTACTGCCAAGAGATGTCAATGTTCACTCTTGATACTGCAAATATTAAAAAAAGAATCAAAAGTGATTTTCTTTATACAGATATTGAAACTTCAAAGAATGATACGGTGATCTATAAGGATTTTAAAGGAACGGCGAAAGAGTTTACAAAATACGTAGGATTTGGTTTTCCTGTTTCATTATTTTATGATAAAGATAAATCAGTTGCCGGATTATTTCCAGGCATCTATAATGAAGATGAGTTCGCAGTCGTTCTTGAATATATTAAATCAGACAGCTACAAAAAAATGGAGCTAGATGTTTACGAGAAAAAAATCGGTTTTAAAAAGAAGAAATAGATGTCAAAAAATATTTTAGCAACAGTTAAAGAGCTGTACATATCTATAAAAGAGGAACCTCATAGACTTATAAAGAATGAGCTCAATATAGATTCAGAAGGCGTTAAAGAGGATAAATTTTATGCAAAAGACCCTCTGCGAGCTATCTTAATCAGCTCTATAGATGCCTATAATATGGCAAAACAAATAGATATAGATTTGCAAGAGGGGATCCTTGGTGAAAATATTCTCATTGAGGGGAGTATAAGCAGCTTAAATATAGGAGACAGGTTTAAAATTGGAGAAGTCACATTCGAACTTACTCAAAACTGTACTCTCTGTAAAGGTCTTTCTAAAATAGATTCTAAACTGCCTAAATTGCTTAAAGATGATCGCGGAATTTTCGTAAAAGCAGTAAATAGTGGTGTTATTAAAAAAGGTGATATTATCCATTTATAAAAGAAATTTTGTTTTAGAACGATGGAGATTATTAAGCTTTTTTTACCTTCATTCTTCTTCTGATTTTTGTATTTGAGTAAATTGTAAAAATTTAACTCTATTTTTTTATTTGTATCAAAAAATGCCACCTCCAACCTAATCTAATTTCACAATTAGATAGTATTAAAGACAAAACATTTTAGATACGACAACTAAAGGATATTTTTTGAGCTTACGAAGTTTTATATGGGAATATGGAGAGAAAGTTGCGGGGTATGATATCCCTGTTGTCAACGAAAGAGAAGCGAGAGCCGCTGCAGGGATACTCGGAATTCTTGGAACAATTATTATGTTTGTCGGAATAGGATTTAATCATACAATGGTAGCGCGAATCTATTTGGGATTTTTATGGGTTGACTTTACGCTCAGAATGATAAGTCCAAAATACGTGCCGTCTTTACTCTTAGGAAGATTTGTCGTTCAAAATCAAAAACCAGAATATGTAGGTGGGATTCAAAAGCGTTTTGCATGGTCACTCGGCTGGCTTATCTCGTTACCAATGGTTTGGTGGTTTGTTTTAAACTGGGATATAACTTTTTACAAAGTTTTAATCTGTGTACTTTGTGCTAGTTTAATGTTCTTAGAAAGTGCTTTTTCTATATGTGTTGGCTGTATAATATACGAATTTATCACTAGAAAGCATGCACAATATTGCCCAGGGGGAATATGTGAAATACATATAAAAGAACCTATACAAACTTTTAACTTCATACAAAAAGCGATTGTTGCTTTGGCTATGATTGGGCTTTTTGCAGGAACATACACCTTTTTAGCGTATGAACAACCTAAAACATTCTTCGGTGAATTTCTTCATGAAGCGGTTTTAACAAAAGCTCAACTTCAAAAAGAGAAGGATGATGAGTTTCAAAAAGAAGCAGACAAAGAATTTAATGATATGAACTAATTCTTAGTAAAACAGTTTACTAAAGACTCTTTACATGTAAAGCTTACATGTAAAGTGTTTTTTCTAAAGATTTAATACAGAAATAACAAGTAATAAACTCCAACTCCCATATATGAAGCGATACTCATCCCTAAAAATACCAATTTTCCTACTTTTTTATGAGAAGCAGATACACCTTTGTTTTCTAGTTTGTAACTTTTTATAGCACCATATAAAAGCGCCGACCAAAGAACAACACTTGCAAGCGCTATGCTTACATGTACGATTAAGAAAGTTATCATAAAGCCATATGAGACATGTGCATTTTGCATAAACTCCATAAAGCCATCAGAAACTCTTACCCCTACTTCAAAGATGACAACTACAACTAAAGTCACAGCAAACAAAATCAGCTGAGAAAGGAAATGCTTTTCGTATTGCTTTTTAACGGCCAAGAGAATAGAAAGAAACATAAAAATAGGCAAAAGTGCAAAATACACTGTAATAAAATCCATATAAAATGGTGCAGAAGTCCCTAAAAAACCTGAACTAAACATATATAACCTCGTCAATTATTAAAATATTTTACCAGTAGAATCCTATCTAAAAGAGCTTAAATCAAATATTTGACTCTTAGAAAATGAATTTGAAAAAAGGTATAATCCAAACGTTAACGAGCAGTGGTATTAACCCAATACATATCTCTCTTGTTCAAAGGATGTCTATGCATACCATACCACTTGTAAACCTCCTCTTTATGCTACTCCCTGTTGTTATTGTAGGGTACTTTTATTATAGATGGCTTGGAGATGCAAAAGAGATCGCGTATGCTACGCTTAGGATGGCCTCTCAGCTTTTACTGATTGGCTATGTCCTAGAGTTTTTATTTAAAGATGATTCGCCCATCATCGGAATTGCGATAGTCATTTTTATGATAGCGGTTTCAAGCATGATCGCGCTTCGAAGTTGTAAGCAAAAGAGCTTTCAAAAATATACTCATATCTTCGCTGCTATTGCAATTGGTGGCAGTTTTAATTTGCTCATCGTCTTCATTGCTGTGTTAGATCTTACATCTCTTTATACACCCATGGTAATGATCCCACTTGCTGGAATGATCTATGCCAATGCTATGAATGCTGTGGCTATTGCGGTGGAAAGATTTGATTATGAGATTCAAGTAAATGACTATGTACAATCGCGCTTCTTAGCCTTTAAAGCCGCGATGATCCCTCAAGTCAATACGCTCTTAGCCGTAGGTCTTGTTTCTCTTCCGGGGATGATGACAGGGCAGATACTCTCAGGTGTCAGTCCACTTATTGCGGCACGATACCAGATAGTAGTGATGGCCATGGTGCTAGGGAGTGCGGGGATATCGACTATTTTATTTTTATATTGGCAGAGAGGAGCTACCAGACAGAGTGCGGATATTACATAACATTAGATATTACTTGCTATCAATCTAAAAGCCTCAAACTCTTCAATTGGCAATGGCTTTGAAAAATAGTACCCTTGTATCTCGTCACATCCTTGCTCATGGAGATAATCAAGCTGACCAATAGTTTCAACTCCCTCCGCGATTGTTTGGAATCCCAAACTTTTAGCCATACTGATAATCGCAGCAACGATCGCTTTATCTTCAGGATCAACATTAATATCTCGTATAAATGATTGGTCAATTTTGAGTTTGTAGATATTGAACTTTTTGAGATAACTCAAAGATGAATAGCCGGTACCAAAATCATCGATTGACATTCTCACGCCCTTGGAGTGTATCTCATTCATCATACCGATCGCTCTTTGCGGGTCTTGCATCGCAACACCTTCTGTCAATTCAAGTTCCAAATATTCTGGTGGCAAACCAGTCTCTTTGAGAATATTTGCTACCAAGTCTGGTAAATTGTGTGTTCTAAATTGTATAGCTGAGAGATTTACTGCCATGATAATGGGTTCCATTCCCTCATTCATCCACTGTTTTGCAGATTTTACTGCTGTGCGCAGAACCCATTCACCTATGGATAGAATCGTTCCATTTTCTTCAGCCATTGGGATAAACTCAGCAGGAGAAATATTTCCAAACTCAGGATGATGCCAGCGCAATAATGCTTCTGCACCAATGATAGTTCTTTTTTCGGTAGAAAACTGAGGTTGATAATGAAGTTGAAATTGATTACGCTCAAGTGCATGACGAAGCGCATTGCTTAGTTCAAGATGTCGGACAGAGTTTTTTTGCATCTCATCTGTAAAAAAATAAAAGCCATTTCGTCCCTCTTTTTTTGCTCGGTACATGGCCGTATCGGCATTTTTATAGAGCGTGTCAAAATCTAATCCATCATTTGGATACAGCGCAATACCTATCGAAACACTGATACTGAGTTCATTACTCTCAATATTAAAAGGCTTTTTAAATGTATCCAAAAGTTTTTGAGCTACTTGTGAAACTCCATTCATGTCGATATTTGGAAGCAATATAATAAACTCATCGCCTCCAAACCTTGCTAAAGTATCTTCTTCTCGTAAAATCGTCTTAAGTCGATGAGAAGCATGAATGAGTAATTCATCTCCAATTCTGTGGCCCAATGTGTCATTAATATCTTTAAAATGATCAAGGTCAAGAAACATAATCGAAAATTCTTGCTTATGTCGTCTGGCAATGCTGAGTAAATCTTTGATACGAATATCAAGCTGCGTTCTATTTGGTAAACCGGTTAAAGCATCAAAATTTGCAAGATAGTTGATTCGTTTTTCATTTTCTTTGCGCTGTGTTACATCACGGGTAATACCTAAGATCATCGTGATATTTCCATCACTATCATGCATGGGAACTGCATTGCTTTCTACCCAGCGATGTGTTCCCTTGAGCCCTTGTATCTCAAACTCCAATTTTGCAGTTTCTCCTCCCATAACACTTTGAAACATTTCATTAAATGTAGCACGCCAATGGGGAAGTACAAAACTGCTCAAACTATAATTTTGAGCTTCTTGAAGAGTCTCTACTTCTAGCATTGCTAAACCAGCAGGGTTTATATCGATCAACCTACCATCAAGTCCGACTAGTTTGACACATTCTGGCTCATTTTCAATAATTGATTGCAAATACTCTTGGCTCGTTTTCAAAGCTGATTCAGCTTTTTCACGCATTCTCTCACGTTCAAAACTATCAAGAGCATAGCTAATGTCCATAGTCATCTCTTCGAGGAGTTTTTGCGCAGGTTCATCAAATGCATTTACATCTTTAGAGTAGAGTGTAAATACGCCAACGACTTTTCCATTACGATGCAAAGGTAATGCCGCTGATGAACCCCATCCATATTTTTTTCCTCTTTCGTGCCAAAGAGCTGTTATAGAATCGTTTTGAAAATCTTGACACCAAAAAGGTGTATCGTTTAAAAATGCACTTCCAGTAGGTCCCTGACTCGCAATATCTGATGGATCTATTGATATCGAAATCCCTTCAAGATAATTACTGCCATCGCCATAAAAGTTCACAGCGCTAAGATGATTATTAAATTCATCAGCCATACCAATCCATGCCATTTTCATACCGCCAAATAGAACGGCATCATGACAAATAATGGGGAAAAGCTCATCTTCATTTTTTGAACGGACGATTGCCTGATTACATTGGCTGAGCGCTGCATACAGATTTTTTAGCCGTTCATTATATGCCATAAGTTCCATTAGCGTTACTTGCATTCCGCCCAGCCAAGCTAAAACACTATTTTTCATCTTTGCATCAACTTGAATTGGTACTGAAAAATCTCCTCTACCAATACGCATAATCTGCGTATGTAAGTTCTCTACAGAAGTTCCAAGTATCTTATGTAAAGTTCGATATAAACGCCAAAGCATAATGAAAAAGAAAGCACCCATCAAGATAAAGGTTATGCGTAAAATAAGCGCAAAAATTACAGCTTTATGCACTGCAATATCAGTTCGTGTTTTCATTAAATGATCAAACTCTTCAAGGGGAAGCATAATAGAAGATTTTGCATTATGATATTTCACATCAAATAGAATCTCGATAGCTTTTTCTCTATTTTTTATTTTTTGCTCATTTGAGCCGCTAGTCTCAATAAGTTTCATAGCATCAAATTCTGTTTTTGTTAGGGCATCTGAATTATTTTTAGCTTCTGCTAATTTTTCAAACTCTTGCTCTGTAAATCCAACTTGACGCATCATATCTAGTAATGAAATTGTTTGATTAGAAAAAGGATGTGGACGTTTATCATCTATGCTGACTAAGTCCCAATAAATATTTTGATATTCAACAGGGCGTGGCTTTTTACCATTACGTATATCAAGTATCTCTTGATAATGTTTTTTATATATAACATCACCCGTAACAGCATAGGTACGCACCATTTTTGTTAGGTCATTAGATGAGCGTTGTAGTTCATCAGCAAGCATCAATGAGCGTAAACGCAACTCATTTTCAAGATCAATTTGTTTTTCTGAATAAACATAAATGATAAATGAGATAGAAAGTAAAACAAATACAACAACAGTTTGCAAAAGATTTTTTACAAATAAAGAGTTTTTATATCGTAAAAAAAACATTTTACCATCCTGAAATTTGAGTCTACTAGATTGTAACATAGAAGTGATGTTTATCTTATAATTGTAAATTGAAACTATAAATCCTTATATCTGCAAACTATCCTGTAGGAAAAATTTAACTGTTTTAAAGATATAAATATCAGTATATTTAATCAACTAAAGGGTAAAGTAAAGGATACTTTTGATACAAATAACTTAAAAAAACATTAGGCTTTAGTTCATGATGGTGAAGAGTATTTACAAGGGTTAGCATCAGCAGAGGAGAAAGTTATAGTCGCTGGAGGAATGGCTGGAGATTATGCAACATTTAGTGCTACTTACGTTTTTACAAGAGATAAAATAGTCTCAAACGGTGCAGTTGGAGTCTCACTATCAAATAAAGAACTCATGGTCTTTACCGACTATAATTTTAATTGGCTTACTCTAGGTAGAGATATGATTATCACACATGTAGAGAAAAACAGAGTTTATACCATAGATGGCATCTCGGCGTATGATATTTATAAAAAATATCTTGGTGAAGAAACCGCGCAGCAGCTTCCTGGCATCGGTATCGAGTATCTTTTAGTTATCAAAAAAGATGGAAAAAGTATTGCCCGAGCAGTATTGGCGCGTCATGATGATGGTTCACTCTCCTTTGCTGGAAACTTGTCAAACGGGGACATCGTACATTTTGGTTATGGTGATGCTGCATCGATACTGCACTCTTCTGTAGTGTCACAAAATAAACTGTTAAGTCAACCCATAGAAGCTATCTTCGTCTACTCGTGCATGGTAAGACGCCGTTTTATGCCAGATCTTAGTAACGAAGAGATAGAGCCTTTAAATATAAAAGTGTAGAGCCTACCCTTGACTCATTTTTGAGTAGAATCGTAGAAGAGGATAAGCCAAAAGCTACCAAAACACTGAATGAGATGCGTGATGGTAAGATTAAAAGTATTGAACTCAGAGCTCTAAGAGATGACGGCGTTATTATCAATATCCTCCTGAACGGACAAATGATTTTAAACGAGGTCAGATACCACTCTTTCTCTCTTGAAAAATGATATCGGTGAAGTGATCGGTATTATAGGATTTTCTCAAGATATCACACAAAAAAAAGAGGTCGAAAACAAACTTCAAAAATAAACTGAACTTTTAAACCACCAAGCGTATCATGATCAGCTCACCAATTTGCCAAACCGTATCCTTTTTGATGATCGGCTTGAACAGTCTATTGCAAATTCAAAAAGACATGATGAGAGTTTTGCACTTTTATTTATCGATCTGGATAACTTTAAAGAGATCAATGATACCTTGTGTCAGGATAGAAAACTCACTTTCCCGTTTAGGCGGCGATGAATTTACTGTTATATTACAAAACATCAAAACACCCACAGCCGCCGCGGAAGTAGCGCAAAAACTGCTTGATATTATCAATACTAAACTCATAGTCAACAACCATGAAATCTATATTTCTGCAAGTATCGGTATCAGCGCTTATCCAAAAGACCTCTTGCTGAGGAAAGTGGATTTATCATCCACTTGGACAATTATGTTATGAAGCAAGCAATGAAGGATTTCACACATTGGTATAACATTGGGATGAATCCGGAAGTTTTATCACTTAATCTTTTTATAAAACAGCTGGTAAATGATGATTTCATCAATTATCTCACAAAGACTGCGAAAGAAATAGGTTTTAATCTCAATTGGCTTGAACTAGAGATCACGGAGACACAGATGATGCAAGATCCGCTTGCTTCTATCAAAAAATTAAATATTATCAGCGATATGGGTATTGAGATAGCTATTGATGACTTTGGAACAGGCTATTCCTCTTTGGCATATCTCAAACGTCTGCCTGTAGATAAGCTCAAAATCGATAAACCTTTTATAGATTACATCCCAGAAGATGAAGAGGATTGTGCCATTTCAAAAGCGGTTATAGCCCTCGCTAAAAGTTTAAATTTAAAAATCATCGCAGAGGGTGTTGAACATCAAAAACAAAAAGATTTTTTACTCGACAATGGATGTGAGAATATTCAAGGATATTACTACAGCCGCCCTATTCCAAAAGAAGAGATGGAGCTTTATCTATTTCACTTTTAACCAGCGATTAAACAACTTTTTTATACCATCTTTTCAATCAACTCAATTGGAGAACAAAATGGATGATAGTTCCAGATACGCGAAACTGACAGAATTTGGTAAAAAACTTTTAAATAAACCCTCTTTGAATGAAGGTCTTGTTTTAATATCCAATACAGCAAAAGACCTCTTGTACGCACAGCGATGTTCTATTTACATCCATGACAGTGCTAATAATCTCTTATGGACAGTCCTCTCTGATGGGATACAAAAGATACAAATATCGGCTGCGGAGGGTGTAGCTGGTCATACTTTAAAAGAGAAAAAGCCCATTATCAGCAATGATCCTTATTGCGATCCAACGTTTTTCAAAGAGATCGACAACAAAACAGGTTATGTCACAAAAAATATCGCAACAGCGCCGGTCTTTAACTCTAGCAGAAAGATTATCGGCGTATTACAGCTTTTAAACAAAGAGGATGGCTTTAACGATGAGGATACAAAATTTATGATATTTTTCGCACACTACATCAGCAGTTACCTAGAACTCGCATCTTTGCTTGGAGACAATAATGAATAAATTCGCAGAAATCGCCAAATTTGGCAAAGAACTTGTAGAGACGCAAGAGATAGAAAATGCTCTTGATCTCATCGCTATTGAAGCCAAAAAACTTCTAAAATGCGAAAGATGTTCTATCTTTCTTATCGATTACGAATCACAAATGTTATGGACAAAGCATAGTGATGGCATTGGCAGGATTGCTATTTCAACAGATGCCGGAATTGTTGGACATACGTTTAAAACAAGATCACCTCAAATAGTCAATAATCCTTACGACAATCAGTTTTTTATGCCAAATATTGATAAAAAGAGCGGATTTACAACAAAAAATATTATTACAACGCTTATTTTTGATTCAAACCACGAAGTGATAGGAATCATTCAGCTTTTAAATAAACTAGAAGGTGACTTCGAAGAAGATGATTTAAAGGTTTTAAACTTTTTCGCAAATTATGTCAGCGGAACACTTGAACTTGCATTGATGCAGGAAAAAAATACGCAGCTTTAAAGAAGCTGCTTTTTTATCCAGTGACTTAGAACATAAAGTCCCCAAACATGCTGTTTAAATTTTCCACGACGAGCCAGCTCAATATATTTTTCCAAGACTTCTCGTCTAAACATTCCTGTTTGCTCATTTACTTCCAAGATCAAATCAATTTTTTCCGAAGCAATGAGCCACTCCATGTAAGGATTTGAGAAACCCTTCTTCTTACGTTTTAAAATCTCTTCATTCAAATATGGTGCAGCGATCTTTTTGAGAAGTGCTTTTGTTTTTCCCTCTTGGTATCGTAACTCAGGCGAGAGTTGAAAAACAGTTTCTACCAAATGATGATCCAAAAAAGGCGTGCGTGATTCTATGGAATGCGCCATACTCACATGGTCGAGTTTTCGCAAATAATGCTCGGCTTGAAAGATATTGAGATCGATGTAGCTGTACCACGAAGCATTGTCTACATGTAAGGAGTTTTCAAACCTATCTCTGTAGGGTTGCAGATATTTTAAAGACTCTCCATCTCGAATATTTTGACGCATAATTTCATTTTTCTGCAGGTCTGTAAACTTATCTCCAGAAGTGCGAAACAAGAGCGTCTCATCCCAAATACGCTTATACCATTCCCACTCTCGATTCATTGAAAAGTTTGAGCGAAAATATTTTTTGAGCCAGTTTTTGTGCATAAGCGTAGCACCTTTTTCGACATCGAGATACTCAAAATACTGTCTATATCCCAAGAACAGCTCATCACTTCCCTCACCGCTCATCACAACGCGATAACCCTCTTTACTTATCTCTTCAAAAAGCAGATACAAGGGAATCGCCGCTGGATCGTTGAGCGGTTCATCAAGCGTATCAAACACTCGCTCACTCGCCTCTATAAATCTGTTTTGGTCTATCTCAACAACGCTGTTTTTCACGCCTAAAAACTCAGCCGTAGAGAAAGCATTTTTTCGCTCATCATAGTTTTGATATTCGTTATATCCGATCGTAAAAGTATGAAGATTATGTCCCATTTTTTTAGAGATAGCCGCGATCAAAGCGCTGTCGATTCCACCAGAAAGTAGTGAAGCCATAGGAACGGAAGATGTTAGACGAGAAGAGATTGCATCAAGTAAATTTTCTTCTAAAAGTTTTAGTGCGTTTTGTTCATCTTTTATAATATTTGGGCTTACATGTGAAGTGCCCCACGGGTCTAGGAGATCATAATAGCGTTTCACCTCAACTTTATTGTCTCTACAAAATGTAAGGTATTCCCCAGCGGCAAGTTTGTAAATACCTTCGTAAAAAGTGTGCGGCGGCGTGGGCGCTAAAAAAGAGAGGTAAGAAAGCAAGGCGTCATTGCTCAGCTTTTTTTGCTTTAAAAAAGGAACAATCGCTTTGATCTCAGAAGCAAAAACAAAACTTTTTCCTTGATGATAAAAAAGCGGTTTTTTACCCAAACGATCACGAAAAAGATAAAGCGTGTCGCCATCTTTAAGCGCAATAGCAAACATCCCACGAAGATGCTGTACAAAATCCACACCCCATTTGAGATACGCGGCGATAAGCACTTCACTCTCACCACCGCTTTTATAATCAAACTCAAGTTCCTTTTTAAGCTCTAAAAAATTGTAAATTTCCCCATTGAAACTGAGCAAAATCTCTTTATACGCAAGCGGTTGGCGTGCATGCGCAGAAGTGTCCATAATGCTAAGAAGATTATGTGCAAAGAACAGTTGTTCACTTTGTATAATACCGCAAAAATCGGGCCCGCGATGGTGCATAAGGGAAAGTGCATATTTTGCTTGACCTTCATCATATTCGCCGAGTATTCCAAAAACTGCACACATTATTTAAACAATCCTACGCTCATATCACGATCCATATAGCCCTTTTTTATTTCGTACTTTGCGCCTAGTTGTTTTGCCAAAGTTTTGATCTCATTTTCCTTAAAATAGTTATAGACAAGTGACTCGTCATCGCCCTCGAGGATATTAAAAATAAATCCTTTTTTAGAAGCTCTGTAGCAGTTTTGGATAAAAAGATGGGTCTCAAACTTTTGCAAGATATTCATCGCTCCGCTACAAAGATAATAATCCGCAAGCGGGAGTTCATCATAAAGCCCGTCAAGTTTTAAGATCTCACAACCTGTTCTTTTTTTCGCCTCTTCGACCATACTGTCCATAATGTCAATACCAATATATTCTAAAGGTTTACGCTTCATAAAATGGTACAAATCTCCAAATCCACATCCGATATCTACTACCTTACATGTAGAGATCTCATCTCCCACCAAAGAAAGCAAAATCTTAAATCGCAGGTTCTGGCTTTGCTCACTATTCCAATGAAGCGCCTTACATGTAAGCCCATGTTTTTGGAGTGCGGCGTTATAAAATGTTTCGTTTTCAACTCTTGGCATAATCTCTTCTAAATTTTTTTAAAATTATACTCCATCTTCTCTTATCTAGTTTAAACCTTTCATCTAGTAGAATTCCACAACTCAAACAAGGACCACCATGCGTTATCTACTTCTTCTTTTCGCACTTTTCAACTTTGCTTTCGCCGTCGTTTCTATTGCGCCGGTTGAAATTGGCAAAACTCCTGGCACAAGCGGGCAAATAAACGGATCTTTTTCCACACAGCGCGGTAATACTGACGCAGATGCTTACAGCGGCGGAGTAAAACTTCAATATGATGATAATGCAAGCTATGTCACATGGGGCGAAGTTGCATTCAATTATGCTGAATATTCGGGAATAAAAAATGCTGCTGACACGTATGTGCATCTTAGATATATCCATACTTATGATCATATAAAAAATATCAATTGGGAAGCTTTTATACAGTCACAAACTAACCAATTTACAAATGTGAAAGAGAGACTTATCACAGGAGGCGGTTACCGTTTCAATATAAAAGATGATGATTTGGGAAAATTCTATCTTGGTCTTGGCGGATTTTATGAGTTTATAGACTACTCAACATCGATCGATCCAAAAGAAAATAATATTCGCGGTAACTTTTATCTTTCTTATAAGAAAGATTTTGGACAAGATTCTGCCATCTCATACACCGGATATTATCAGCCAAAATTAAATAATCTCCATGACTATCTTCTTTCAAATGCGCTAGAATTACAGGTATATGTTTATCTAAAAATCTATCTCTCGTTGAAAGTATCATATGCTGTAGACTCCCATCCAGCAATTGGTATCAAAGAGGCAGATTTTTCACAAGTAACAAGTTTGGTCTACAAATTTTAGGAGGTCATTATCATGCAAGCAAAAATCTACTTCGGCTCACGTGAAGCTACAAAAGAGTCTCTTTCACAAAGACTCAGTCCGTACAATGGTGAAGTTGTAAGCCTTGCGCCAATCTGTACTCAGCAAGACGCGCTTCAAGCTCTTAGCATTGCACAAAATGCTACCAAAGATGCGAAGAGATCCACGCTTGCACAAAGATGTGCTTGGCTTTTAGATGTTGCACAAAAATTGCGTGAGAACAAAGAAGATATTGCGCAAACGATTACTGATGAAGTAGCAAAACCTATCACTTTCTCACGCATTGAAGTAGAACGTGCCATCGAGACAGTAACTCTCAGTGCCGAAACAATGCGCACAATGCATGGCGAGACTATCAATACAGATGCGATGCCAAGCGGACGCAAATCTATAGCCTACTTTACAAGAGAGCCAGCCGGCGTTGTCGTGGCGATCACACCTTTCAACTTTCCTCTTAATCTTGTCGCACATAAACTCGCACCCGCCCTTGTAGCAGGAAACTGTGTTGTGCTTAAACCTACTCCCGAAGCGCCGCTGACTGCTTATAAATTTGCGAAGCTTTTCATCGAGAGTGAATTTGCCATCAAAGATGCGCTCAGTGTTGTTTATGGCGATGCAGAAGTGGGAAGCGCACTTATCACAAGTGATATTGCTCGCGTTATCAGCTTTACAGGAAGCGTCCCTGTTGGAAACATTATCACAAAAAATGCGGGTATCAAAAAAGTGAGTTTAGAGCTTGGAGGCAATGCCGCGACCTACATCGATAAAACTGCTGACCTTGACCTTGCAGCAACGAAATGTGCCATCGGTGCTTTTGTAAACTCTGGGCAGGTTTGTATCTCTTTACAGCGTATCTACGTCAACAGCGAAATCTATGATAGTTTTGCGCAAAAAATGGCAGAAGCGACAAAAAAACTCGTCGTTGGTTCACCTTATGATGAAGATACTTTTATGGGACCGCTTATCGATGAAGATGCTGTGATAAGAGCTTCGAGCTGGATTCAAAGTGCAATCGATGAGGGAGCAAGATCTCTTTTGGAAGTAAAAAGCGATGGCAGAATGTTTTATCCATGTGTTATGGCAGATGTTACTGATGAGATGAAGATTGTCTGTGAAGAGGTGTTTGCACCAATCGTTTCGCTGATAAAAGTTGATGGTTTTAGTACCGCTCGTGACAAGATGAATAACTCTCCATATGGTTTACAGTTTTCCGTCTTTACAAATGATCTTTCTCTTGTAAAACGTGCAATAGATGAGCTTGATGCAGGCGGTATCGTTATCAACGATATGCCGACTTTAAGATTTGATATCCAACCTTACGGCGGTGTCAAACTTAGCGGTGTCGGGCGTGAAGGTCCACGTTTTGCCATCGAAGAGATGACTGAGATAAAATCAGTAATAATTAACTAATGAAAAAAGTTGCCATTAGTGCTTGTCTTTTGGGCGAACTTTGTCGTTATGATGGCAAAACTAAAATCCATAACAGCGTTATAACAGCGTTTGAGGGTTGGGAAATCATTCCCTTTTGCCCTGAAGCACCTTTATTTGGAACTCCAAGAGAACGTATCAGTGTCTTACATGTAAGCGGTCAAAACAGAATCATCACAGATGAAACGAATAAAGATGTGACCGAGCTTCTTATAGAAGAGACAAAGAAATTTATCTTAGCCCATCCTGATTTGGATATGATAGTTTTAAAATCAAAAAGTCCAAGCTGTGGGCTTGAAACTACACCAATTTTAAATGACAAAAGAGAGATCATCGCCGTAGGCGATGGTGTATCAGCGGCTTTGTTTAAAGAACACTATCCACATGTGGAGATCAAAGATGAAAGTGGCTTTTAAACAGAAGCTGGTTGTTCAAAACTGTTTACTTCTTGAATCGTTTGTAAAACAATATTTTTAATAATATTGCCTGAAAGTCCATAAAATTCCTCAAATTCTGAGATTACATTAGTATCAAAAGCCTCTATCCCCCGCGCAAGAGCAAAGATATCGCCAAGCATTCCCTCATCATTCAAAATAGCGCTCTTCACCTCAAGTGAAACATTCAAATCATTCAAAATCTTTTCAAGATCTACACTAAAGATAGTGTTCATAAGAGACAAAACACCCACAAAATAAGCTTCTCCGAGCATATTACTTTTCACATCTGGCATAATTGCTTTGAGTACTTTTTGCATAAGTTCAGTACGAGATTTTACCATCAGCATCAAAGGTGATTTGGATGTGTCATCTTTTGAAACTGATTTTGAGTAGATTAACAACATTAGCCATTGAGACAAAGGAACACGCCCAACAAGGACAAGGATATGATGAATTGATGAGATCCTGTTTTTAAAGCTGAAATATCCAGAGTTTACAAATTGGAGGAGATGTACGGTAAGCTCATGATTAAACTCAAACTCCTTGGCAATCTCATCAATATTAGTGTCTTGCATTAAAAGTTTGTAAAGCTTTAAAATATGCATTTGCGAAGGTTCATATCCACTTTTTTCGACAATTTTCGGAGCTGCAAAAAAATATCCTTCAAACCAATCACAGCCATTCTCTTTTGCCAACTGGTAGTTTTCTCTATTCTCCAATTTTGTTCCAATAACTGTGATACCATAGTTTTTAAGTTGTGTTGTCAGATTTTTCACGGTCTCAAATATACCTTTGTCAAAATCGATCTTCACATAAGCGATCTCTTTGAGTACTGGAGCATATTTTTCTACCTTCTCTGGCGTCAACTCATTAATACAAAGCTGGTAGTCTTTTTGTTTTAGTTGCTGTATCCTCTCGATTGTCTTTTCTGTCATAGGAACATGCTCAAAAAGAGAAAAGATAAAAAACTCGTTTGGAATCGTAAAGATAAGATCATTCATCAAAAATTTTTCATCTATATTGATAAATGCTTTATATTTTCCGAGCAATTCTTTGGTCCCAAAAGTATTGAGGACATCATTGACTACAGAAGCGCTTGCATGTCTGTCGTTGTCTATATTGCTATGCTGCGATTTATCTCTATATAAAATCTCATATGCACAGGTATTTTCATCTCTATCCACTATCGGCTGTCTCGCTAAAAATATATTACTCATCTTTTCATCCTTACATCTTGAATCAGATACTGTGATTTGGATCTATAACCACCATTATATAAAAGATTAATTTCAAATCAGCTATAATCGCGCAATTTTACATGTGAGAAATATTATGGATATCAGAGAAGAATTTTTAAGATTTTTCGAATCAAAAAATCATGCTAGAGCCGCAAGTGCGCCTTTAGTTCCAGAGGATGCAACCCTACTTTTCAATAATGCGGGAATGGTACCTTTTAAATCAATCTTTACAGGCGAAGTTCCAGCTCCTGCAAATCCTCGCGCAACTTCATGTCAGACATGTTTACGAGCTGGTGGAAAGCATAATGATCTTGAAAATGTTGGCCATACAGCGCGTCACCATACATTTTTTGAGATGCTTGGAAACTTCAGTTTTGGAGATTACTTCAAAGAAGATGCGATCGCGTATGCTTGGGAATTTATCACCGAAGTTATCAAACTCGACAAAAGCAGACTTTGGGTCACGGTTCATGAAAGCGATGACGAAGCTGAACTTCTGTGGCAAAAACATATCTCAAAAGAGCGCATTATGCGTCTTGGCGATGCTGACAACTTCTGGCAAATGGGCGACACAGGTCCTTGTGGACCTTGTAGTGAAATCTTTTATGACCAAGGCGCGGAAAACTTCAGCGGCCCTGAGGATTACATGGGCGGAGATGGCGATAGATTTTTAGAGATCTGGAATCTTGTTTTCATGCAGTATGAGAAAAAAGTTAAAGATGGCGAACTTATCCCACTTCCAAAACCTTCTATCGACACAGGTATGGGACTTGAACGCGTTGTAGCTATCAAAGAGGGGATGACAAGTAACTACGGTTCATCTCTTTTTATGCCAATCATCAACCAAGTATCTCACATGATACAAAAAGAGTATGTGTATGCAAGCGGCGCATCGTTTCGCGTTATCGCCGATCACATCCGTACAGCGACATTTTTACTCGCTCAGGGTACAAATTTCTCAAACGAAGGTCGTGGTTATGTGCTTCGCCGTATCCTTCGCCGCGGTGTCCGTCATGGATATCTTCTAGGATTTGACAAACCGTTTATGTATAAACTTGTCGATACTTTGATTGGGGTTATGGGCTCAGAATATGACTACCTTGCGGGCAAAGCAGAGGTTATAAAAGAACAGATCGAACTTGAAGAAGCAAGATTTTTCAAGACTATCGCATCGGGTATCGAACTTTTCAATGCAGAGCTTGAAAATACTAAAGATATTTTCAGTGGAGAAGTCGCATTTAAACTTTACGATACTTTCGGTTTTCCTCTTGATCTTACAGAAGATATGCTCAAAGAAAAAAATCTTAGCCTTGACAATGAGACTTTTGACACACTTATGAATGAGCAAAGAACTCGTGCAAAAGCTGCTTGGAAAGGCAGCGGTGACGAAGCTACAAGTGGAGACTTCAAATCTTTAATCGAAAAATTTGGCGAAAATAACTTTGTAGGTTATGAGAATACAACGTATAGATCAAAAGTACTAGCACTCTTAAGTGAAGACTTCTTGCATGTAGACACACTTCATGCGAAACAAATAGGCTGGGTTCTTTTAGATAACACCCCTTTTTACGCACAAAGCGGTGGACAAGCCGGAGACACGGGAACACTTACAAACTTTGCTAATGTTCTTGATACAAAGAAGGTTCATGGACTTATTTTGAGTCATATCCAGACAAAAGAGACCTTACATGTAAACGACACTGTTGAAGCTGTTGTAGATATGTTAAGAAATGAGATAGAAAAACACCATTCAGCAACGCACTTGCTCCATGCGGCACTTTTTGAAACACTTGGTTCCCACATTGCCCAAGCGGGTTCTCTCGTCGAAGCAACGCGTCTAAGATTTGACTTTTCACATCCAAAAGCGATGAGCGCAGAAGAGATCGCAGAAGTGGAAGAGAGAGTAAATTACCACGTTATGCATGCATTTTCAGGCATCACAAAAGAGATGAATATCGAAGAAGCTTCAAAAAGCGGCGCAAAAGCACAGTTTGGCGAAAAGTATGGCGACAAAGTAAGAGTTGTAAGTTTTGGCGAAGCATCTGTCGAGTTTTGTGGCGGAACGCATGTCAAAAATACGGCTGAGATCGGCACATT